>JAHXIM010000330.1 GCA_025655635.1 gamma proteobacterium symbiont of Lucinoma myriamae
GCTCTTTTCCCTAATATTGTTATTTGTTAGCAAGAATAATAACTGTAAGTTGATGAAAAAGAAACAGTTCTCCTTAAGTTAATGGCATTGAACCGTCATTAGCGGTTATCTTGAAACATTTGAAGAACGTTTTGCACAAGATGAAACATTTTTATCACCGATACAAACCATGCAGAAACAATCTCATAGAATGGAAAACCTGATTCAGGATCTCTTGATACTGTCAAAACTCGAAGCCGATACTGATAAAAAAATCAGCAGCATTCTACTACCCATAGCAACTATCATTGAAACCATTATTAATGATGCCCGGGTACTCAATGTAGATAAACAACATCAGATAGATATTGAATTAGATAATAAACTGCAGATAGCCGGTAATGAGACTGAGTTACGAAGTGTCTTCACTAACTTGATCAGTAATGCTATTCGTTATACTCCAAAAAAAGGACTCATTAAAATACGCTGGTTTAAAAAGAATAATAAGGCTTATTTTTCTGTAAAGGATAATGGCGAAGGCATTGAGGCGCAACACCTGCAGCGCCTTACTGAACGCTTTTATCGCATAGATAAAGGTCGCTCACGAAGTGAAGGCGGTACAGGTTTGGGTTTGTCTATTGTTAAACATATCATAAACCACCATCAAGCCACTCTGGAAATAGAAAGTAAAATAGGCAAAGGTAGTCAATTCACTTGTTGTTTTACTCTGCCAAAATAGCTTCCTCTGTGAAAACCACTTTCTTTAACAGGCAAAATCATTCATACAGTCATAAAGTTGAAAAATAAAGAGCTGCATTCCTGCTAACAGACAGTTCAAAATAGTCTACAGCCTATTGCTGGTAATCCATTGAAATTGTTCATATGCTAAATTCACAGCAATCATAATATGTCCTATAATATCTTAATTTTCGTTATATCTACAAACAATAGCAGATGATAAAATTAAATGATGAAATCGGTCACACAATTTTTTTTATCCATTTTTATAGTTAATGCCTTAAGCATTTGTGTTCTCAATCAATTTGCTTGTGCTAATGAAAAAGAAATGGGAGCCAGACTATTAATTCTGGGTGATAGCCTCAGTGCGGGTTATGGTATTAAACAGGGCAAAAACTGGACTGATTTACTGCAGAATAAGCTGAGCAAAAACAATAACTATCTCAATAACAGCAAGATTCACATTGTTAACGCCAGTATCAGCGGTGATACCAGTGCAAATGGTCTTAACCGGTTGCCAGAAACACTGAAACAACATCAGCCGGCATGGGTCATTATTGAATTGGGGGCTAATGACGGCTTACGTGGATTACCCATTAGCCATATCAGACATAATCTCGAAGTGCTGATCAAAACCAGTCTGGCAGCCAATGCCAAAGTCTTTTTAATGGAAATAAAGATCCCGCCCAATTATGGAAGAAAATACACTCAGGCTTTTAATCATATCTATCACCAGTTAGCCGCACAATATGAGCTCATGTTGTTAGACTTTATGCTGGACGATATTATCCTTAAGCCCGAACTGATGCAGGCAGATGGGCTTCATCCCAATGAGAAGGCTCAGGTGATAATCAGTGAATATTTATGGCGGGCACTTAAACCATTACTTGAGGCGGGGTTGCATTAAAGAGTAGAGAAAGTTGTAATTGAAATAAAGCGTGGATATAACTTAAGTAAATTCATACCCTACCTAGGGTAAACCCCAACCTTAATAAATACAAGCACTTAGAATTAATTGCATATTTAAAAAAAACTGTATTTTTTAAATATTAACGATTGCTTATATTATAATTCGAAGATATACTTATCTCACTAAATAAAAAGATTGAAAGAACAGCTTCTGTTTTTATCAATTGAAAAAAGTGTCAAACACATTTTTAAAACACTAATTAGTCGATCCTGAAAAAAGATAATCATCATGAATCGATAGATTATCGTACAACATTAATTGTAATTTTATTGTTCCTGATCAGATTGTTAT
>JAHXIM010000502.1 GCA_025655635.1 gamma proteobacterium symbiont of Lucinoma myriamae
GATAATTAATGCCGGCTTTTTTAGTGCTGCTCTTAGCGCTTTTTTGTAGAGGTATTCTAATGGCATTAACAGCGGACTTTGTCGTTGTCTGATACCTTTTTTAAACAGATAAGTTGCCAGTGCGGGAACGACTAATAAGGCCACAATAACAGCAGCCAGAATGGCCAGCATGATACTAATCGCCATGGGTTGAAAGAGTTTTGCTTCAACCCCTTCAAAAGTAAAAATAGGAGAAAAAACCACCAGAATAATCATGGCTGCAAAAAATACCGGCCGGGCAACTTCTTTTGCCGCTTCTTTGATGCGCAGACCCAGGCCATGATCATCATGCTCAACATCATAGGGATCAGGATCATGTAAAGCAATATGCTCAGCAACGTCATCATCATGCTGACGATCAGGATGAGTGATATGTTTAAAAATATTTTCTACCATTACCACAGAGCCATCAACCAGCATACCAATAGCTACTGCCAGACCACCCAGAGACATCAGATTTGCTGAAAGACCAAACCAGGACATGATCATTAATGCCAATCCTATTGACAGAGGAATGGATATCAGCACCATAAAAGTAGCTCGCAGATTCACCAGAAATAATGCCAGAGCAATAATAATAAAGATAAAAGCCATTAATAAGGCATCAACGACTGTTTTAACGGCTTTTGTAATGAGATCCGACTGATCATAAAAGCCATCAAACTTAACTCCGTCAGGTAAGGCTTGCTGGATCAATTCAACTCGTTCATTAATACCGTCAATGGTTGCCTTGGTATTAGAGCCTATGCGTTTTAAAACAATTCCTGAAACCACTTCACCTAATACTTCAATACCGTTATCACTGGTACGTCGGGTCATGGTAACTGCACCCTGCCTAATCTCCTGACCAAATTCTACACTGGCCAGATCACCTACACGAACGACAATACCATCCTGCTCCAGCACTGGAATATTCGAGATGTCATTTAACCCTTTTGTACCACTGCTTATCCAGCCGACTCCACGGATCACAAGCTGTTCCTGACCACGATCCATATACCAGCCGCCGGCATTTTTATTACTGCTTTGGATTTTTTTTATCACATCATCGAAGGAAAGATTATAGGAAAGCAATTTTGAGGGTTCGATATTAACCTGATATTGTTTCACTTCACCACCAAATGACAGAACATCAGTCACACCATCGATCGGCATTAATAATAGTTTTACAACCCAGTCATTTAAACTTCTCAAGGCCATTGAGTCATAGCCGGAACCGGGTTCGGCCACTAATAAATATTGATAAACTTGTCCCAGGCCTGAGGTATTGGGCCCAATCTCAGGAGTACCTACACCACTGGGGATCATTTCTTTTGCTTTTTGCAGTCGCTCAAAAACTAATTGCCGGGCAAAATAAATATTAGTACCTTCTTTAAAGACAATAGTAATCCCGGACAATCCTGTTTTTGAAATAGAACGCACTTCCTCCACACCGGGTAAGGCATACATGACTGATTCAATAGGAAAGGTGATCAATTGCTCCACTTCTTCCGAAGCAAGTCCCGGTGCTTCTGTATTGACCGCAACCTGAACATTGGTTACATCCGGAAAAGCATCCAGATTTAATCTGGGAATGGCACTATAACTGGAAAAAGCAAAAACGATCAGTGCAACAAGGATCAATAGACGATTACACAATGACCACTCAATTATACGATTAAACATAGATACTCCAGGAGTTTTATTGGCTGACAGCTTCTAGTGGTTATGTGGAACAAACCCACCCTTAGCCATTTCCGATGCCAGAAAAAAAGCCCCTTCTGTAGCCACTCGTTGACCAGCTCTGAGTCCCTTGATTTGATGTAAACCATTAATGGTATTTTGCAGTTCAACTTCTTTCTGTTTGAAGACTGATGTGGTTACACTAACCAGGACACTCAATTTCATATAAACTAAATGAAATTGAGGATTAAAAAGTGAACAAGCAAGTAAAACGAAG
>JAHXIM010000257.1 GCA_025655635.1 gamma proteobacterium symbiont of Lucinoma myriamae
AGTAGACAAACGAAATCGCTGGAATAGACCCAAGTACAATATGGCTTACAAAAGAGTGGGTTGAATCCTTAAGTTAATGGCATTGATAAGCGTATAGCAGACATTAAGTAGAGTTGAGATTAATCTCTTACTCCACTTAATCCTGTATTCTCAGGCAGTGCCATTTATATAAAGTTAAGAACGATTGGAAGCTTAATAATGACGGATCGATTGGTAATATTGTTAATTTTACTGTGTTTCTCTACCAGCCTGTTTGCCAAAGAGCTCAGTATTCCGTTAAACAATGCTTTACATGGTTTAGCTGAGTATACCGAGGGAGATAAAGATAAGCCTGCGGTGCTTATCATGCATGGTATTCTGCAAACCCGAAATTTTTCTACCACACAGAAAATAGGCGACTTTCTTGAAGAATCCGGATATACCACACTCAGACCAACTATTAGCTTAGGTGTCGATAGTAGAAAAGAAAGTCTGGCCTGTGAAGCGATACATACTCACACAATGGAATCAGATATTGAAGAAATCGCACAATGGGTACAATGGTTAAAGAAAAGAAACCACCAATCAATCATTCTGCTAGGGCATAGTGCCGGAGCCAGTCTGTTAGTTGCCTATCTGGATAAATACAAGAACTCCCAGATAACACCAGAAAAAGTCATTCTTATCAGTCTTGCTTATTTTGGTAACCGTCCCAGCTCTAATGCAACCAGTTCAGAGATTGACAAAGCAAGGAAGGCCGTTGCTGCCGGACAACTGGGACCTGCTTCATTTGGATTTATCTATTGTAATAAATATGTTTCTCTCCCAGAAGCCTATTTATCCTATATTGAGTGGTCTCAAAAACGTATTACGGAAGCATTAATTAATATTCGCAGCCCTGTTTCACTGCTCTTTGGTGCTGGTGATAAGCGAATTGATCAAGCATGGCCTGCAAAGCTAAGTAAAATGGGCATGGATGTGCACATCACAGATGAGGCAAATCATTTTTTCCATGGTTCACATGAATTTGATTTGCTGGATTTCATAGAAAATGCGGTTGACTCATAACCTGATTAACTTTGAATGAAATTTTCTCTTAAACAATATGCGCTCTTACTCAGTTGTTTTATAATTTTCATTTTTCTTGGTTTTGGCTGGTATACCTATAATCAGATTGAATCAGCCAAAATTACGCTGGCTGACTGGAAATTTAAAAGTACCAATGAAGAGCTTTCAGAGGCCGTAACAAAGGCTGCTGAACAGGGTACACAGGCAGCCAGGAAGTTTGCCGAATGGGGGGAATCCGGACAACAAATCATGAACTCATCATTCTATTCTTACTGGCGTGAACAACGGATGATGAGTGCAGGTTTTCTGCCAACAAATACTTTAGTGGCAAACCTTTATAATGCTCAAGGAGAATCATTATCAGACGTTTCTGAATTAACTTTACCTTTTCGCATTGATCCTAAAAACTTACCACAGCATTTTATTATTCATGAGAAAAATAAAGCAGCTCATGCTGTCTTCTTTGCCCCAGTGTATAGTCAGGGTGGGCAGACGACTATTGGCTTTGTATCTATCAGCCTGCCGTTTCTGTCTCTGATCACCAAACACAAATTTTATAATATCGATGAAAAGAGCATTAGAATAAAAGCAAAGTCTGGTCATACCCCAATAACAGATATCAGTCACTATATTGACTATGAAAAGAAAAAAGATGTTTCATCAGTGGTTGTACAAAAAATCCTTGAGAACACCAGCCAGGGGCTGTTGATTTCCAGTCTGATCATTGCTGCCTTACTTTACATTTTTCTTAGTTATGGTATTAAAAGACCATTGCAGTATTTGATTGAACACATTTATCTACTGAGAAAAAATCCTGACTTTTTGCACTCAGGACGTTTCTTAAACCTAAAAAACGCAGTAGCCCATGCAACGACATAATATCCAGCACCAAACTTCTCATAATTGAACTGTTTTTCTCTAGGCTGGAG
>JAHXIM010000399.1 GCA_025655635.1 gamma proteobacterium symbiont of Lucinoma myriamae
TTCATTACGGTTAGTGAACCGCCCATTGCGGACCCGCATGATGGGTGGTGTGGGGGCTGTAGGAGAGAAACCTGTGGCTACCCGATTGGCTGAAATGGTTTGCTGATTTATTTTGCTGAATTAGTCTGATTCAGCAGTATCATTCATGAGTTCATCGATAGCTTGATCAACCATTTCATCAGTTATTGCAATTTCCTGGCCATTTTGGGCAATGACCGCAGCACCATGAAAATCCGTACAAGAGTTCTTTTTGTCGTTATTTTCTGGAGATTTTTCAATATCATCTGAATAACACATTGTTTGATAACCATTTTTTAAATTTATTTTGATTATGTTGCTTAATTTAATAATTTACTATGGCTTTATTCTTAAAATGTGACAGACAACACACTCATTTTTGAAAAGGAAAGCTTATTTAGTTTATTTTTAGCGGCAACTCTCCTTATCAGACGTCAAGGATGAGACGCCTTTAAAGTATCTCCTCCCCAGACAAAACTACCCATTAATATATTACCGCCGACATATGTTTTTATGATATCCCAGGTATCCAGATTTATTCTGAAAAAAGCACCATCATGACTTGCTGCACTGTAAAAATATTTAGAATCCATACTGACACCAGAGGTATGTGATTGTGATTTAAAAATGCTGGAAGCGGAAGTAGCCACTTCTAAGTTAAACAGTAAAGTATGCTCAATTGTATTGATGACACTCATATAAGTAGAATTATGATTAGTTGTAATTGCAATATTTCGACCGGGAATAAATGTACTATGTCCATTGCCTTTCCCTGTTTCGATCATTTTTATTATTTTCATTGTTTTTTATTTGTAATAAATAAGTGACCCTCTGTAGATCCGATATAAATATGAATGCCGTCAGGATGGAAGTTGGCATGGTGAGCTCCCATTGATGAGACATCAAGCGTATCATCAAAACTATTTAGGTAAACAAGCTTCTTTTGTATTATGTTATCTTTTTTTACAATAAGTTTAATGATTCCAGGCGATATTCCTTCATCACGATTACCTTCAAAAACAGCATAGTAAATGTTTTTTTTACGCCTCTTAATGTTTTCGGGTTGAAATATATGATGTACAGATGTTGGTGTATCTAGTGTCGAAAGTAATGTTCCATTCTTAGACCAAAGCTCAATGGTTCGTGTGGCTCTGTCAATCATAAAAAATTTATTTTTATTGACCCATAGTGGATGACCTGTTGATAAAGAACCACCGAAATCATGCGGTTGTGTTTCAATATTTTCACCAATAATTCTAATGACCTTATCATTTGCTACACGGATTATACTGGTCATTGCTTTGTCTGCAGAAGAAACAAGGGAAAGACCTGTTTTTCCATTGTAGTTTGTTGACCGAGGTTTATGCTTGAGTTGAATTTTACCTATATTTGTTAAAGTTGAATTTTTTATTATGGTCAAAGAAGGTACTTTTCTTGTTAAAGCATAGGATTTAGAAAAGCCTTCCTGATCAATGCCGTAAGGACCATCGCCGGTATTTTCTACAGTCTTAATAAGCGCCATCGTATCAACATCAAAAATAAAAATACGATTTGAATCCCAATCACCAAAATAGGCAAGTTTTTTTGATTGATAACTATTTTGAGCATTATAAGTGTGCTGCGGGTCAAAAGACTCCATTATTCCTTTTAAATAGTTATAATCATCATTATTTTCTAAGGAACTTATTGCAGCATCAGGTATTGAAAGGATGTCGTTGATTGAAATGTTTCTTTGTGCAAACACTATTGATGAACTCTGCATAAGCAAAGATAAAACAATAATATTTCTTATTTTATTTGTTAACATAACATAATCCTCATCCCTGTTGATATAATAATATTTTTTAATTTGTATGATAAATAGTCGACCCTGAAAAAAGACAATCTCAATGACACAATAGATTATCGTACAATATTGATTCTATTTTTATTGTTCATGATCATATTGTTA
>JAHXIM010000018.1 GCA_025655635.1 gamma proteobacterium symbiont of Lucinoma myriamae
TATTCGCTCAGAAAATAATGATAAAGTCTCTGTTCTCTATGGTCGATGTCTGCACCGGGGTGCTTTGATGTCAGATGGTCGTATTGAAGGGGAGAATCTGGTCTGTGGACTGCACAATTGGGATTATTCCTATAAAACAGGTGTCAGTTCTTATAATTCATCGGAACGACTGCATCGTTTTAATGCCTGGATTGAAGAGGGACAAATCTGGGTTGATCAGGACGAAATTAATGCCTGGGCTGAAGATAACCCCCAACCCTATGACCGTGACTCTTATCAGGGATTATATCAGGATATTCACGGCGGGCCTGAAGAGCCTCACACTCAGTATATCCAGCATCTGGCGGAGCACGGTTTGTCCGAAGTCGGCCACCATGGACGAGTCAGCGCGATGGGTGTGCCCCGTGATGAGCTGCCTAAATGGGAGCAGATCCAGATACTGACTGCGCAACTGCACAAAGTTCCTCTGTTAGATGATGAACCCGTGGGTACCGAGGTTGTTATTGGACCTAACGCCCAAAAGCCTTTAGTACTGGAACACCCATTGTTTGTTTCAGACATGAGTTTTGGAGCCCTTTCAGAAGAGGCTAAAGTGGCCCTTGCGATGGGCGCAGAAATGTCCGGCACAGGTATCTGTTCCGGTGAGGGCGGTATGCTGCCGGAAGAGAAGGCTGCCAATTCCCGCTATCTGTATGAATTGGCTTCTGCCCGTTTCGGCTATTCCATGGACAAGGTACAGAAAAGTCAGGCGTTTCATTTTAAATGTGGCCAGGGAGGCAAAACGGGTACTGGTGGCCATCTTCCCGGTAATAAAGTAAAAGGCAAAATTGCCGAAGTGCGGGAACTTAAAGAAGGTGAAGCTGCTATTTCGCCATCTCGTTTTCCTGACTGGGATAATCTGGATTACTATCGCCGCTTTGCTCAAGAGGTAAGGGAGGCAACTGGCGGTATCCCTATCGGTGTTAAACTTTCTGCACAGCATATTGAACGGGATATTGAGGCCGCCTTACAGATTGGAGTTGATTACATCATTCTTGACGGGCGTGGTGGGGGGACTGGTGCGGCACCATTAATTTTTCGGGATAATATTTCAGTACCTACCATTGCAGTTCTGGCTCGTGCCAGACGTTATCTGGATAAAAAAGGTCGTAATGACGTATCACTGGTGATTACCGGTGGTTTGCGTTTACCAGCAGACTTCATCAAGGCCCTTGCTTTAGGAGCTGATGCCGTTGCAGTATCCAACTCTGCTCTTCAGGCCATCGGCTGTCTGGGCATGCGCGCATGTCACACTAACAATTGTCCGGTAGGAATTGCTACTCAAAATCCTAATTTGCGTCAGCGTCTGAAGGTTCAGAAGGGGGCAAGACAACTTAATAATTTCTTCCGGGCCTCCACTGAATTAATGCAGGTTATGGCTCGTGCCTGCGGCCATGATCACCTGAATAAGTTCTGTGTTGATGATCTGACGAGTTGGGATCGTGAAATGTCACATCTCACATCTCACTGGAATCGCCTATGGAGGTGTGTCACTGGACTAATTTTTATTCTCATTAACAGTTGCTAAGTTTAGTCGTGCACACGCTTAGCATCATTGGTTATATCTAACAGGCCATCAAAAACTTTTTGACTTGAATCCTCCATCAATTGTACCGCCTGCATTAATTTATTGTAATCGATATTTTCTTGCTGTATTAGTTCAAAAATATTTTTGGTGCCATTGTGAACTATTGAGTGAGGCTGTTCTAACGCTTTATAGTGTTCTGAATGTGAAAAATACATTTTACCTTCACCTTCATAATACCATTTACCCAAGCGGCAGTTATGATGATCAACAAACTCAAAGGTTGGTTTGCGATTGTTAATAGATAGATAAGTAGTCGACCCTGAAAAAAGACAATCTCAATGACACAATAGATTATCGTACAATATTGATTCTATTTTTATTGTTCATGATCATATT
>JAHXIM010000435.1 GCA_025655635.1 gamma proteobacterium symbiont of Lucinoma myriamae
TTCATTACGGTTAGTGAACCGCCCATTGCGGACCCGCATGATGGGTGGTGTGGGGGCTGTAGGAGAGAAACCTGTGGCTACCCGATTCAAGCACTCTGGATTGCAGTAAAAGGTGATTGTTTAACTGGAACAGATTAGATTCTAAAACGGGCATTTGTACTTGAACATGTGCCAATCTGCAGGGCAAATCAGTCATGTGTTTCAAACTGTTTTGAGAATTAATCAGCCCATCATAGGCTATATTCTTATATAAACTGCTTTTGCTAGTGAGTAATTTAGGAATTAATATAGCCTGGTTATTCTGTATGAGTGTAAGCAGCTGTGATAAGCCTGCTTTTAGATCCGTAAGCGGTATTGGATTACTGCTTACTGCTCCCTTGTTATTAATTGTTGAATTGATAATTTTTGATTCTAAAAATGTCCCCGAGTTATTAATTGCATTTTTAACTTCTTTAGCTGTTGATAATTGGGGAAGTTGAGGAAATTGTTGTACAACGGTTTCTACCTGTTTTTTAAACTGAGGGGTAAAAAATGTATTTGCCTGATTGGTTTGAGTGGCAATTTCTCTAAGTGAAGCCAGTAATTGCGGCATCCCTTGCTGTTTAGTCACTAATTGGTTAATAAATTGACTGATTTGATTGCTTTGTGCGGGAGAATGTTTTAATTGAAATGAAACTTCAGAAGCATTTTTGTTAACCTGTAATAGTAATTGCTGACCAGCCTTAAGTGCTAAGTCAGTTTTAATTTCCACCAGTTGTGATTGTTTGATTAAACCATTGCTAATCAGTTTATTACTCAGATCTGCAATGATATTGGTAGGAAATTGTCCGGATTTATTAACCAGTAATGAAGCAATATTATTTTTCGGTGCTTGATAGACTATAGTTTGGATCACTTGACCTGAAAACCATTGACGCAAAGTTCCCATGGTTAGTTGCTCGGGTTTTATCGTTTGCGAAGCAAGTACTTCAGCGAGTTTGTGTTGCTGAACTCTGTCCTGAATATATAATTGAGTAAATTCACCGGGTAATATTTGTTTTGCACTAATATTGGCTTTTTGTGTATCAACACTTAATAAGCCATTATTAGTAAGATTTTGTAAGGTCTGTTTTAATAATAGGCCAATGGCAGCTCGTTGCTTATCGGCAATAGCAGTGGTGATTTTACTGCTGATATCATCACTGCTGGTGTTTTTACTATTAATCTCTTTACTGCTGATATCCTTGCTGCTTATTTCTTGAGTCAGCTCGGACTGTGTTTTCTTGACTTCAGCAGAGAGTTTTGAAGTATCAATTGGTTGCATTTCTGGTCTCTAAACGCTCCAGGCCTGTAAAAGTGCCAGTGTCTTATAATACTGTGCTAATATTAAGTATAAACCAAATAGACAGAATAAAAATAAGAAATCAGGCTAAATATGAACAAAGAATCACAGTTATGGTATTTAAAGATCAATGGTCGGGTTAAAGGTCCTTATGCTTCGGGGCTTATCAGCAAAAGTATTTTACTGGGGCGTATCCATCCATCTGATCTTTTAAGTCAGGATAAACAAGTCTGGCGTAAGGCCTCATCTATTAAAGAAGTAATGCCGGATGTGATCAAACACCGTAATGATCCAAACTATAAAGAACGACTTAGAGCTGCAAGACGTTGGGCTGATGAACGTGAAACTGTACGTGAAGTCAATCATGATGGACAGGAAAAACTGTATAGACCACGTAAAAAAGTAACATCTTTAAGAATAAAAACAACAGGAATAATAGGAATAATTACTATTGTGACTATTATTTCAGGTTTGATTTTTGTTATGTTTAAATTTACCCTGGATGATCCCTTGGCAAAAATTAACTGTTCTGCTCAGGCAGAAGATGGAATGATTGTATACGTCAAAACTTCCCACGTTGACGGATCATGCCACTTTATTTAAGGGCTGAATTTTTTCAGTTAAATTCCATGGCATAAATTG
>JAHXIM010000336.1 GCA_025655635.1 gamma proteobacterium symbiont of Lucinoma myriamae
CCACTATTCAGGATTAGGAGCACCAGCAAAGCCTATTAGACTAATGGTCGGATTATTACTGCTGAAACAATTGGAAAATCTTAGTGATGACTGGATAATCATAATTTCCAGTTTTTCTACAGATATTTCCTGAATTTTTTTTAAATATCTCAATTCTTAAATGTTTTATTAGTATGTACCAATAACATACTGATTTAATAGTAAATCATCCTTGTACAACTTAATGAATTCATTGCTAAGTTATTGTCATAAAAGAAAGAACTAGAATTAATCTTAGATTTTACTTGACCTTATCCTCAACACTTTCTATAGTTGCAATTGTGGGGTAAAGTGGAGCGAATTGGATCAAAATGGGTTAAAGTGGAATCAAAAGGATAAATCAGTCCTTTTTCATAACTCAGAACCCGCCAAATAACTGTAGCTTGAAAAGCAGAATTTAAAAATAATTTTCGGTATCGTACTGTGTTAAATGGTGTAACCAAACTCAATCTGGATGCAAAAGGACGTATGGCGATCCCAAGTCGCTATAGAGAACGTCTTGTGGATGATTGTGCCGGTCATGTTGTTATCACCCTGGATACTGAAAAACGAGTAGTAATATATCCACACAATAAATGGAAAGAAGTAGAAACAAAGTTAGCTAATCTGCCAGTGAACAAAGCTGCGGTCAGAATACAACGTTTGTATCTGGGGCATGCCGCAGATTGTGATATGGATAAAAATGGACGAATTAATATTCCTCCTTATCTGAGAGAAATAACGGGTCTGAATAAACAAATTGTTCTGGTTGGTATTGGTAATAAATTTGAAGTCTGGGATGAAGACAGCTGGAATCGTGAGTGGGAAGACGATGAAGAATTAGAATTACCAGCAGAGTTGGACTCTCTTTCTTTATAAAATATCACTAATTAAGAGTACAAGTATGAGCACAGAACATTATGAACACAAACCTGTGCTGCTTAATGAGTCTATTGAAGCATTAGCCATCGATCCGACCGGCATTTATGTTGATGGTACTTTTGGCCGTGGTGGTCATTCACAGCTTATTATGGATCAACTGGGTGACACTGGTCGGTTAATTGCTTTTGATAAAGATCCACAGGCAATAGCAACTGCGGAAGAGAAATTTGCTGATGATCCTCGATTTAGTATTCATCATGGTTCATTTGCTGAATTAGAAGAATACCTCACTGCTCAAGGGCTATGCGGCAAGGTAAACGGAATATTATTGGATCTGGGGGTTTCTTCACCGCAACTGGATGATCCGCAAAGAGGTTTTAGCTTTCAGCAATCCGGGCCATTGGATATGCGCATGAATGATCAGCAGGGTATGAGTGCTGCCCAATGGATCAATAAAGCAAAAGAAGTCGAAATAGCTTCAGTACTATATGAATATGGTGAGGAGCGTTATTCACGACGCATTGCTAAGGCTATTGTTTTAGCAAGAGAAAATGAGCTGCTGAATGATACTAAACAATTAGCAGAAATTGTCAAAGCGGCTCATCCTCGTTGGGAAAAGAAAAAGCATCCGGCAACGCGTAGTTTTCAGGGAATTCGGATCTTTATTAATAATGAGTTAGGTGATCTGGATGAATGTTTAACTCAAAGCTATCATTGTCTGGCTAAGAGTGGTCTCCTGGCGGTGATAAGCTTCCATTCTCTGGAAGACAGAAAGGTAAAGCGTTTTTTTAAACGCATGGTAGAAGGTGAAAAGTTACCACTTGATTTACCCGTTATGGAAGAAGAAGTTAATAGAAAAATGAAGTTGGAAGGCAAGAGAATAAAGGCCGGAAAGCAGGAATTATATGAGAATCCTCGTGCCAGAAGTGCTGTACTGAGGGTTGCTAAAAAATTATAAGTTTTCGTTGTGTATATACCCGTGATCAATGAAAGTGCTTGATTTTTATATAAATAGGGATCAAGATTAGCACATGACGCAACTAACCCTAACAGCCCCTC
>JAHXIM010000255.1 GCA_025655635.1 gamma proteobacterium symbiont of Lucinoma myriamae
GTGATGCGTCAGATATTTTGGTGTTCAGATTGAACCGGAACAGGTGTTCAGATTGGGCCGGAATAGGTGTTCACGTTCGCCGGAATACGCACACTCAAAAATAGGGATAATTCCTTATATTTCAAATAGATAATATGTTTTTCAGGGCTGACTAAATAAAGGTAAATCAGCATGTCAGATGCTTCAACTTATAACCTGAATTGTCAAAAATGTCAGGTGCAATACACCCTTGATGATGTGGCTTTTGATAAAAGCTGTCAAAATAAACATACGTTTTTATTTATTTGCCCTGAGTGCGGTGATTATAAGGCAACGGCTATGGCCAATATACCGCAAGAGAAATGGCAGGAATTTGTACCGGCTGATGAGTTAGATGATTTATTACAAAAACATGCTGACGCTATGAAAAGCCACTAATTCAGTAACAGCATTGGCTTTTCATGTGTTTTTCTGAGGTTTAAGGTTTTACCTTACTTTATATAGAGCATGGCAGGCAGTACAGGTGGGTAAAATCTGGTTCAATTGTGATAATGCATGTCCCTTATCACCTAATTGCTCTGCATCCATAGCCATTTGATCAAAAGCCTTGTGAGTGGAAAGTCCCATGGTCTTAACGGCCAGTGGTAGTTTAGCCATTAATCCAGCAGGTACATGTGCTAAATCAGCCGAACCCACTTTTTTAGCAGCATTAGCAAGCTGATTCATATTATCCTTTTCGATGCCCTCAGAAATTTGCTGCACTGCAACTAAAAAGTTACGCATTTCATTTAAGAAAAAATCGCGTTCAGACTCTTTTAAAAGTAATGAGGTACGACCATCGGGAGCAACTTCTGTTTCCCCCTTAATAATAAACTTATAGGCTAGCCCTGAAGCAATAAGAGTCATAATTAAAAATAAAATCCAGCCTAAACGCGCCATCAATGAATTCCTTTTTCATTGAGTACTTTGCCGTATTCTTTGTCTGTACCATTGATATGTTTGATTAACCATTCTTTAAGAAACTTGAGAGTATCAAGAATAGTGACATCAGAATTTTGTTTGTATTGTTCAACAAAGTGATTTACTTTGTCGATAAATTGCTGGTGCTGCATCTTATGTGCTTCTAAATCAGCATAAGCATTATCCTCCATGAGTTTTTCTTCCTTTTTAAAATGAGTTTTTGTGTAGTCAACCAGCTCATCTAATGCTTTTTCTTCAAATTCTTTACCGGTGTAATAATGTACTGCTGTTTGTAATTGATTGATCAAGTTAAGTAATTTTTTATGATCATTATCCATTTCTTCAATACCAACACTATATTCATCTTTCCAAACCAGATAACGATTACCAACCATTTTATTATGAACAAAAGGAATAGCAATAATGACAATGAGCATAATCCATGGCAGAGGATGAGAGGCGCCGACTATTAAAAACCCCAGCCCGACAATGACTATTGCTGTGACCATTAATAGAACCATACCAAATGTACCAAGTGATCTAAACATTACTTTCCCCTTAAACTATTCATAAATAAAAGTTGTTAATGACTGGTGCCTTCTTCCAGATGCGTCTTATTATAGACATTATACTTACCAGAAGGTTTTTTCATTGCTAAACGTGTGACTTCCGTAAGTGTTTGAGCATCATAAACAATAATGGCACCATCATTTTCCCAAATGCTTAGTAAAGCATACTTTCCATCTTTAGTGAACTCAACATGAGCTGCTGTTTTTCCCGGCATTGGTTGTAGTGTTTTGACTATTTCCAATGTTTTTTTGTCAATAATATGGACCAGATCTTTATGTGGTCCAAAAAACACATCAACCCAGGCGTAGGGACTTTTTTCATGACTGCGCATAAAAAAGCCAGGTCCTTTGGTTTTTATCTTTTTACATCAGTGTTCCCCTTTAAATCAACAGTGTTTTAAAAAGGTGCTTGTAGATGCGTCATTCCAACTTGATTAAGGCATAACTCAAG
>JAHXIM010000522.1 GCA_025655635.1 gamma proteobacterium symbiont of Lucinoma myriamae
TTCATTACGGTTAGTGAACCGCCCATTGCGGACCCGCATGATGGGTGGTGTGGGGGCTGTAGGAGAGAAACCTGTGGCTACCCGATTAATACTTTGTCTACTTTATCCTGTATTAGGTAGAGTAGAAACTTGTTTCGTACTCAAGCTTATCCTGTATAATAGCTCATTCTTTATTATAAAATAACTTAACGGATGAAACTATGAAATGGTGTCGCGCAGAGCTTGCACTTTATCTAATTATTACCATTTTAGGTGTGGCTAGTATGATCACAGCCTGTGGACAAAAAGGTCCACTATACCTTCCTGCAGAAAAACACACATTAGAGCAAACTAAATAAAGAAATATTTTTATGGATTTTTTTAATTATACAGATGGTCACTTAATGGCCGAGGAAAATGATGTTGCAAAATTGGCTAACCGTTATGGTACGCCGCTTTACATCTATTCTCGCGCAACGTTTGAGCGTCATTGGCATGCTTTTGATAGTGCTCTGGGTGCACAGGACCACCTGATTTGTTATGCAGTAAAAGCCAACTCTAATCTAGGTGTACTTAATCTTCTGACACGTCTGGGTAGTGGTTTTGATATTGTTTCTATCGGTGAACTGGAGCGGGTATTAGCCTCAGGCGGTTCACCCGATAAGATCGTTTTTTCTGGTGTGGGTAAACGCTATGATGAAATCAAACGTGCTTTAGAGGTGGGTATATACTGTTTTAATCTGGAATCTGAAGCCGAAATTGAGCGTGTTAATGATGTGGCAAGCGAAATGGGGGTGGTGGCTCCCGTTTCGATTCGTGTCAATCCGGATGTCGATGCTAACACCCACCCTTATATTTCAACAGGACTTAAATCCAATAAATTTGGTATTCCAATTGAAAATGCCCGGACCGCTTATCAGCGCATCAATCAGTTATCTCACTTGAAGATCATGGGAGTTGATTGCCATATTGGTTCTCAGTTGCTGGAAATTGCTCCCTTTATTGATGCCCTTAAGCGGGTACTGATTCTGGTTGATGATTTACGTAAAGACGGCATTAAATTACATCATCTGGATTTAGGTGGGGGCTTAGGTATTCCTTATCGTGATGAAACACCACCGACACCCTCAGAATATGCTGCAGCCATTAAAAAAGTGATGGCTGGTCGTTTGCTCAAGATTATTTTAGAGCCCGGACGGGCTATTGCAGGTAATGCCGGTATTCTGGTTACACGTGTTGAGTTTCTAAAGCATACTGATGCAGAAGATGGCAAAAATTTTGCCATTGTTGATGTCGCCATGAATGATTTAATGCGCCCTGCTTTGTATCAGGCATGGCAGGCAGTATTACCCGTTGTTGAAGAGTCTGAAAATTCCGGAACACCGGCAAAGATCTATGATTTAGTCGGCCCTATTTGTGAAACAGGAGATTTTCTGGCCAAAGATCGCAGTTTGGCAATTAAGGCAAATGATCTTCTGGTTATTCGCTCTGCTGGTGCCTACGGGTTTTCAATGAGCTCTAATTATAACTCACGTCCAAGGGCTGCTGAAGTGATGGTTGATGGCGAACAGCATTATCTGGTGCGTGAGAGAGAATCTCTTAGCTCACTATTTCAGGGTGAATCAGTATTACCCTGATTGTAATTATTCGATGAGTAAAAAATCTTCCTATAAAATAACCAGTGAGTCTGATTGCCCCTGCCAGTCGGGCTTATTATTCAGTCACTGTTGTCAACGATTTCTGGACAGCTCATTAGGTTTGTATCCTGAAACTTCTGAACAGCTGATGCGCTCACGTTATAGTGCCTATGTGCTGGATGATTTGGATTATATTCTGAAAACATGGCATCCCGATCATCGACCCAATGGACTTGATCTCACCGATTCAGGTAATCGCTGGATAGGTTTAAAAATCAAAGCAACACAATTGGGACAATCGGGTAGCCACAGGTTTCTCTCCTACAGC
>JAHXIM010000079.1 GCA_025655635.1 gamma proteobacterium symbiont of Lucinoma myriamae
ATAACATTTCTGGTTGATCTGGTCACTCAAAAGAAGGATTAATTCCTTATATTTCAAATAGATGACATGTTTTTCAGGGTTGACTAATTAGCTCATCTGAGGCAAATACATCATAATAATGGTGATGGTTTTTATTGGTTTTAATATGATCCAGAATCTCTTCATCAACCATTTCTTTTTGAATGTTAAAAGGAAAGCTGAGTAATACAGGGCCTGAAGTATCACAAAGGAGTATTTTAGCGGCACGATTCAAGACATTAGCCAGATAATCAGTGCGTTCGACTAATTTATTATATTTAGTAATACTTTTAAATAAAGCATCCTGATCAATACTGCCGCCCTCACCAGAACTCTCTTGCAAACCGCCTTTACCAAAGATATGTGTTGAGGTTTCACCGGTAATAACTAAAATAGGCTGCTTATCAACATAGGCATTGGCAATGCCGGTAATAAGATTGGTTGCCCCGGGGCCTGCCGTGGTAATACAGGCAGAAATTTTTCCCGATGCCCGGGCATAGCCTCCAGCCATAAACGCAGCACCCTGTTCATGTTTGGCTAAGACGCTTGTTATCCCGGAATTATACAAACTATCATAAATCGGTAAAATATGTGCACCCGGCATACCAAAAATATGGTCAATGCCAAGACGCTCCATAAAACGGACAATCAGCTCACTTACAGCAATTTTCATAGGATATTAGTAAATTTCATACTATGGGTAATTAAAAGACCTTGCATTATATTTTTTTTAAGCACCGACTTCCACAAAAATTTGTGTAAAAACAGTTTCATGTAAAATCTCAAAAAATTATTTTTGCTGATTAATAGATTGCCGTTATTTGATAAAGCTTTTTATTATCAGGCTTTTTATCATTAGAGAAGGCCACTTCAATTTCTTCATCCACAAAACAAGCGAATAATGCCTTGCCAATAGGAGATGATTGGGTGATCAGTGTAATTTCTTTGTTATTAAATTTTATTTTGAGCCCTCCTGCAACCGGGCTTAGAAAAATAACCTGCTCGTCACCCAATTCATCCTCAATATAAACTAATGCACCAATGGCAACAGGATTATCTGACAAAAACTTAAGGGGCTCTAATTTTTTAAATACTATTACATCAGCTTCACATTCAGCAACACGTTTAGACTGTCCATGAGCCAGATAAGATGCTTCTAAGCCCAGGGTATCATATTTATTTTCTGCTTCATTCTCATCATCTGTTGCTGTCTCATACGCTCGTTGAGCTGCATCAACAGCACCATGATATACATGTTCTAGCTCGGCTAATATGTGTTTAAGTAATAATGATTTATTCATGCATGTGTACTTGGTATGAACTAATTCACCTGAACCTGCTGATCATTAAATAAAACAATTTGTCCCTGACGAATTTTACAACGCTTACGCAGTTCAACCTGACCATCGACCTTAACCTGACCATCAGCAATCAGCATTTTGGCAACACCACCACTCTCACATAAACCAGTGACCTTTAACAGGTTATTCAATTCAATGTATTCATGATCATTAAGTTCAAATATTTCCATAAATGACGTCCTTTATTACAAAACAATGTATTTACCATATTATAACCTTATAGCGTTTGTTAGAGTTTTTTTAACAAGTTATTGCACACTCTTTAGCAAATGTATTAAAAAATAATGGAAATACAAAAACCTAGAAACCTATCAAAATTTATTCATTTTAATAGGTTTTTAATATTTTTTACATATTAATTCCCTCTCCTGAGACAATATCAGTAGCGACTGCCTGAAAAGGTAAAGCTAAGTGTTCAATAGTTTCCGTATGAATATACTCACGTACAAAATCAGCGACTTAGTGCCATCAACCTAAAAAACGCAGTAGCCCATGCAACGACATAATATCCAGCACCAAACTTCTCATAATTGAACTGTTTTTCTCTAGGCTGGAG
>JAHXIM010000446.1 GCA_025655635.1 gamma proteobacterium symbiont of Lucinoma myriamae
AAAAACTTGAGTTATGCCTTAATCAAGTTGGAATGACGCATCTACAAGCACCTTTTTAAAACACTGTTGATTTAAAGGGGGAACACTGATGAAAAATATATTGTTTGATAATGAAAATAATATTAAAATAAACTTATAAGTAACGATTATTCGATGAGTTAGAAATAATTAAAATGAAATATAAAGTAAAAAATAAATAAAATATATGTAGCTTGTAAGAAAAAACTGTAAATCATAATGGAAATTATTTACTCTGCCCCTTTATTGTTTGATTTGACTATGCTTAGAAAGGGTGTTTATACTGCTTAATATGAAAATTGATCCTGTCTCAAATCCTCTGGATAAACTTCCACCTATTCTTAAGAAAAATTTAGACCGAAATCTATGTGTCTGTAATGAGGTACTTAAGATGGATATTATCGATGCCATCGTAAATGGGGCTACGTCAGTGGGCGAGATTAAAAAACAGACCTTTGCCACAGTGGGAAGTGGTTGTTGCACTCAACAGGTAGAGCGCTTGATTGAGTGTCTTTGCTCGCCAGAAACGAAGAAGTAACTCTCTTTCCTGCTTTAGACCTGTATTAGAGATTATAAAACAAAGACTTAGACTATGATTCAGATATCGATATTGCCATAATATCTCCTTAACTAGAATAGACTTTACCGCTTATCAGATTAACTATATGCTCACCAACCTTGAAAATAATATTAAATAGTTTTTTGCTATTTTTTTGAATAAATAGACCTGTAATTTATATGGTTTTTAATTGATAATTTAACCCCAACTATAGACTGACTGAATTTATACAAATTTTGATGTGGAGCAGCAATGGATTTATTAAGCCAGGAAATTTTACCAGAAGAAAATTTCATTACAGAAGAACCCTATTATGAGTCGGTTGCAGATGAAATTGCTATTTTTGAATCCGCTTATAAAAATAAACTCCCGGTTTTACTCAAAGGACCAACCGGTTGTGGTAAAACCCGTTTTATGGAGCATATGGCCTGGCGATTAAAACGACCGTTAATTACCGTTTCATGTCATGATGATCTGACTGCTTCTGATCTGGTGGGACGTTACCTTATTACCAGTGGCGAAACCGTATGGGTTGACGGACCTTTAGCAAAATCAGTTCGTTCTGGTGCGATCTGCTATCTTGATGAAGTGGTTGAGGCCCGTAAAGATACTACTGTAGTGATTCATCCTCTGGCAGATGACAGAAGAGTTCTCCCTATGGAAAAACGAGGTATTGTACTTGAAGCAAGTGATGATTTTTGTCTGGCCATGTCTTATAATCCCGGCTATCAAAGTGTACTAAAAGATCTGAAACAAAGTACCAGACAACGCTTTGTTGCTTTGGAATTTGATTATCCCAATGCCCTCATTGAACAAAAAATTCTTGAAAATGAAGCTGATATAGATGCTGAACGGGCAAAAAAACTGGTTAAATTTGCCCATATGACACGAAATTTAAAAGGCAGTGGTCTTGATGAGGGGGCAAGTACCAGGCTATTGGTTCACGCTGCATTACTCATTAAAGATGGTATTAATCCTGTGGCTGCCTGTAAAGGCGCTATTGCACAGGCATTGACGGATGATCCGGAAATGTTGTCCGCTATTAATGAATTAAGTACATCGTTGTTTTAAGCTGCGGAGTTAAACTATGGTTCTAAGTTATGGTTCTAAGCTATGTCTGACTCTCTAAACTCTCTCAATGTTCATAAATTTGATGCTGAACAAATGGAAGAGCAGCTGGATCATTATTTAGATCCGGTTCTTTCCTTTCGACGTTCTGCAGCCGGCCCTGCGGGACAAATTGATGTGGTTACACTAACCAGGACACTCAATTTCATATAAACTAAATGAAATTGAGGATTAAAAAGTGAACAAGCAAGTAAAACGAAG
>JAHXIM010000431.1 GCA_025655635.1 gamma proteobacterium symbiont of Lucinoma myriamae
ATAACAATTTGATCAGGAACAATTAAATTACAATTAATGTTGTACGATAATCTATCAATTCATGATGATTATCTTTTTTCAGAGTCGACTAAATAGTAGATACGACATCAGATTATAACGTGTAGGGCGAATATTTACTCCATTAACTTTTTTTTGGGGGATGTGACTAATTATTATTATATTATTATATTTTTATATCAAAGGTGTAAAAATTATGGATGATTATCAGCTGCAAGGTTGAGGATGTTCCGGACGTTGAAGGTGTTGTCAAAGTGCCTCTGAATTATTTGGCTAATAAAGTAAGTTAGATGAAGGGTGTTGAAGTTTGTCGTCTGTATTGGAGGTGTTAGGGTAGGAGCCTATGCAGACTGGTTATCAATACTTTAATGTCGATGTCAGAGCGAAGGCAAGTGATTGGGACGCTAAAGTCGATTATACCTATCATGGACCCTCTGTTTTTATGACGGTTAATTTCTAAGTTCAATAACCGAGATTACAAGTTCATTTTTGTATTGTGCGCTGATTTCATCCAAATCTTTTCAATATCTTGATAGATTTGATTAAGACTATCCTCTGCGAGGCGTCTTATTTGTTTGAGTTGAATGGTGCATTTTGCAGTGGAAAATTGGCCATAAAGCAAGAAAACGCATCAAATATGCTTTTTACTTTTTAATCACGTCATCAAAACCATTATATTGATAAAATTTTAACCGATCAATACAAAATTATACTGCTCAAAAAGCAACTTTAAATTTTGTAAATTACTTAATGCCTAAGGGCCTTGACATCCAGGGATTAAATAGCCATATATATAATAATGAATTATTAAAGGAGTACTTTAATGGAAGAATATAACCAGATTGTGACCGTTATTGCTATGAGTATGGGAGTTGCCTGGGCAAGTGGTATTAATCTCTATGCAACTATTTTGATGCTTGGCTTAATGGGCTCAACGGGTAATATTGATTTGCCTCCTGATTTACAAGTGTTAAGCGATCCTATGGTAATAGGGGCAGCAGGATTTATGTATTGTGTCGAATTTTTTGCTGATAAGATACCTGGTGTGGATTCAGGCTGGGATGCCATGCATACCTTTATTCGAGTACCTGCCGGAGCAATGTTAGCTGCGGGTACTGTTGGTGATGTTTCTTCAGCAGCGGGAATTGCAGCGGGTATACTTGGCGGCGGTATGGCGTTGACTACACATTCTTTTAAAGCAGGCTCCAGAGTGTTGATTAATACATCGCCTGAGCCAGTGACAAACTGGACCGCTTCTATTTCAGAAGATATTGCTGTATTTGCCGGATTATGGGCGGCACTAAATCATCCGACACTATTTGTTATATTTATGTTCTTATTTATTGTTTTGATGATTTGGTTGTTACCAAAGCTATGGAAGGGAATTAAATCAGTATTTAAAGCTATTGGACGCTTCTTTTCTGGAAAAAAAATGAATGAATCTGAATCGTTTGAACCACTCAATGAACAGAGTCAAATAGATGAATCGACGTTAAAAATGGACTATAAGAAAAAAGATTAAAAAAACATATGATTTTTCTTTTATATTAGTTATAGTTTCAAGGGTAAACCCTATGCTGTTTGCATTTGTTTTTTGTCTTTTAAACTTGGAATCATAATTTATATAAAAGGTGCTTATGACAAATTCAATTATAAAGTTTTTTGAATTCGGAATTTTTATACTTTCTTTTGCTACAATTGTCTTTGGAGCATATTCAATTTTTTCTTTATAGAGCTTCTTGTAAAAATTATGGAAATACTTAATCGTCTTTATTTGTTTCAACGCATATAAGTAGTCAGCCCTGAAAAACATATTATCTATTTGAAATGTAAGGAATTATCCCTATTTTTGAGTGACCAGATCGACCAGAAAT
>JAHXIM010000153.1 GCA_025655635.1 gamma proteobacterium symbiont of Lucinoma myriamae
TATACAGGGATGATTCTGGGAACCGAGATGGTAATTGCTCGCGTTGTTTCCGCACTGCTGATGGCGTTTGTGGTGGGATGGGTAATGACCCTCGCATTCAGGGCAGAGGCAATTGAAAGAACTGCGTCAGCCATAAGCCTTCAGGATGCAGGGAGCATTATTGAGAAACGCTCCATTGGACTGTTGGTGCTGCTCGTCATCACCCTTTTGGCCCCAAATTATCTGGTTACCTCCGGACCCTATTGGCAAAAGATCATCATCTGGGGTGTCATGACACTGATAACGGGCATCTATGCATGGCAGGCCTACAGCCAGGAAGAGATAAAACGCTGGCTGGTTGAAACCTGGTGGTTCGTTCGCCTGATTATGCCGCTGTTACTGGCCGGCGTCTTTATCGTCGGCATCATCGGTTTTCTGCTTCCCGAAGCATGGATCAGGGAGTGGCTGGGAGGCAACGGCCTCATCGCTACATTCCTAGCAACGCTGCTGGGAGCCTTCAGTTATTTCGCCACCATGACCGAAGCACCCTTTATTCACACACTGATGGAAAAAGGTATGGGCCAAGGCCCTGCCCTGGCACTGCTGCTAACAGGGCCGGGACTTAGTTTGCCGAACTGGTTGGCGATTGCCCGGGTCTTTGGTATCAAAAAGGCGTTAGTCTATGTGCCTACCCTGATAGTGCTGGGCACACTGATGGATTGGTTATATGGGAACTTAATTGCGTAAAGGAGAAGAGAAATGAAGATTCAAATTGCAGGGCCTGGGTGCGCCAAATGTCAGGCGACTGAAGCGGTTATACGCAAGGTGTGTACCGAGATGGAGGTAGAGGCTGATATTGAACACCTTACCAACCCCGCAGAGTTTGCCAAACTTGGGGTCATGTTTACTCCAGCAGTTGTTCTGGAAGGTAAAGTCGTCGAATCAGGTCATGTGCCCTCAGAAGAGAAGGTTCGAGAGCTGATATCACAACATAAGGCTTAATCTTTGTTGTGCTGTAATAGTCATTTGAAGTCTGATTGAAGGGGCTCTGTTGAAGCCAATTCTGATTATCAGCCATACTGCTTGCGAACAACATTTGCGAGTGTAGTGGTATAATCAATTTGGTCACCTAATAGAGCGATGATTTACATATGACTGTCTGCATTGTGACGGCCACTTGATATATTAATTGAATGGCTTCTTTATAGGAAATTGACGCTGAAACTTATTCTTTCTTAAATTTCGGTTAAAGGTCATGACCGACCAGAATAAGAAAAGAGTGATATATCCGCTTTACGCCCTTTGAAACCGAACCAGAAAAAACTACTTATTCCGCTTTGGAAAAATTAGAAAATTTTGATCAAAATCCTGGCAAAGTATGTTCCAGACAATCCTGAACTTACCGGATCTGGTGTATAGCAGCTAGATTATGGCATTTATGGCTACCTGTTGAATCAGTCAAAACCGTCCATTGCAGATAAATAAGAAATTTCTTATTCAGATAATCAGGGCGTTAAAGCTGCCATTTAGTGAGCTACTTTAATCTCATCCTTTTTTAATTTTTTTAATTATTCTTCACTTGCAATAAGACAATATGGGTGCAAGAGTAACTTAGCGTACTGGCCATATTTTTGCTGAGAATTTGTACATTGCTCAATGCTATAAGGACAGCGATATGAAGGCGCTACGTTTTTTGCTCGCATGCTTATTTTTTCTTCTATAATAGGATCGTTGTAGCTATTACAATTATTTCCTTCATCCCAGGCTCCATCGATAAAATCGACAAAATTAAATTCAGTATTTATTTCCCATGCTTTAATTAGTCGACCCTGAAAAAAGATAATCATCATGAATTGATAGATTATCGTACAACATTAATTGTAATTTAATTGTTCCTGATCAAA
>JAHXIM010000277.1 GCA_025655635.1 gamma proteobacterium symbiont of Lucinoma myriamae
TTGATCAGGAACAATTAAATTACAATTAATGTTGTACGATAATCTATCAATTCATGATGATTATCTTTTTTCAGGGTCGACTAATTAAAGCGGATATTTTCAAAGCTATGGAATCTGATAATAAATATGCTCTTAAATAGTTGAATGGCATACATTCAGCGATGCAAAGATTTTTATAAAATAAAAAATATCAGGAAATATTACAACTAATTCTAAATTTCCGAATATTGTGCTTATCGAAACTTGTGATTTAACAATTAAACTGGATTTGACGTTATTTTAAAATAATCAGGTAATCTAGATTAGCTAAATACGGACATTTAAGCTAGATAAAATCGGTTATACAACATGTGCCATTGGCAAAAGCAGGTGTTAAAAAAGTATTTACAATTTTGGTTATTTTATTCTAAAGTAAGATAAAGGCATTCTATTGATTATGTGTTTAATATATCAATTCGTTACTCTATCGTTGAGAGTTTTCCTATGGCTTTAGAGGTAAAAAAACAAAGTGAAAACAATTAAGATTACCAGAACGGCACTTATTCCCGATCCCATACGAATTAGCCGTTATCAGAAGGTACCTGAACTCGGACCTGATATTCTTTTTTTCAGTGGCGGTAGTGCGCTTAACGGACTCAGTAAACATTTAAAAAATTTCACTTATAATTCAACTCACATGGTCACGCCATTTGATTCCGGAGGCAGTTCGGCCAAATTGCGCCAAGCCTTTGATATGCCTGCAATTGGAGATTTACGCAGCCGCTTGATGGCACTGGCAAATGAAACTATTACCGGACACCCGGAAGTATATCGCCTGTTTACTTATCGTCTTTCAACACAACAATCACAAAAAGCGTTATCACAGCAGCTTATGAACCTGGTAGATGGTAAAGATGCATTGATTAAAGCGATACCAAATCCTATGCGCAGGCTGATTCGTAATCTACTGGGCGTTTTTATCCAACATCGTCCAAAAAACTTTGACCTAAAAGGTGCTAGTATTGGTAATCTGGCACTCGCCGGTGGTTATTTAAATAACCACCGGCATCTGGATCCTGTTATCTTCCTTTTTTCAAAATTAGTCGGTGTTCAGGGCACTGTGCGCGCTGTCGTCAATGATAACCTTCACCTTGCTGCGGAACTAAAATCCGGTGAAATGGTTGTAGGACAACACCGATTAACAGGAAAGGAAGTCAGACCGATACAATCAAAAATTAAGCGCCTCATGCTCTCATCACATCCCGATAAATATATACCAGCAGTGTCAAGAATACGAAATAAAAATTATAAGTTAATTCGAAATGCAGAATTAATCTGTTTTCCTCCCGGTAGTTTCTATTCCAGCTTGATAGCTAACCTGCTGCCAGAAGGTGTAGCATCTGCTATTGCCGACAACAGGAATCCGAAAATTTTTATACCTAATCTTGGTAATGATCCAGAACAGTTCGGACTATCACTCAAAGATAGTGTCGATTCTTTATTGGCAGTCATGGAGCGCTCCTGTCCAGAAGCATCGACTAATGAGTTATTAAATCTTATATTACTTGATAGTAAGAATGGAAACTATAAAGGCTCTCTCCCTGTAGCTTTGAAAAAGAAAGGGATAGAGATCATTGACACCAAACTGATCTCATCTAAAAGCGCCCCTTATTATGACCCAGCACTTCTGACAAATGCATTGCTTTCATTGGTTTAATTTATCACTAATTATCCGTATATTAGCTATACAATTGAAACGATACAATAAGCTCTTTCCTGAAATATTTTATAAATCTAACATCAATTTTCTGTAAACGTCAATTAAAACCCACCTTCACAATTAGTTTCAGTCAGGTCAGACTATGATCTTCAATTCGCAATCCGGAGATATAAATGACCTC
>JAHXIM010000508.1 GCA_025655635.1 gamma proteobacterium symbiont of Lucinoma myriamae
CTTATAAAACCTTCAGAAGCTTTATATTGCAACAGGTTTCGTGAGTATTAGCATCTTTCTTCACTCATCGAAGCGGAGAAGAGCCAAAAATTAAAACATAAGTCTAAGTAAAACAATAAGATATAAAAAAGTTTATAATGACTATTGATAACATATCTATTTAAGTAAACTCTGATTAAGCTGGGTAAAATGATATGTATAGCTTACTTATATTGTGTAAAACTTTTTTTCAAGTAATACAAAACAAGCAGTAAAGGAGTGACTTGGCAAAATCTCTTAAACCTGAATTTGCGAATAACAAGCAAGTTGACTAAGATACGTCAGGTATTAGCCAAAACCCTACATATATTAACTAACAAGCAGTTTGTCAAAAATGATAGCAGAAAATACTAACTCTACAGGACTCAGCGTTAACCAATTGACTTGTGAAAGAGGTTATCGTGAATTATTTAATGAACTGAGTTTTGAACTCTTTCCCGGGGAGATCCTTCACATCAAAGGTGAAAATGGTACAGGAAAAACCAGTTTATTAAGGATTCTGGCTGGTTTGGCCTTACCTGTTAGCGGAAATGTCAGCTTTGAGGGTTATGATTGTGGTAAATACCGTAGTGAATACAATGAACAAATTGCCTTTATGGGGCATAAACTGGGTATAAAACTGGAATTGACAGCTATTGAAAATATTCAAGGCTACTGTCAGTTCAGCAAACCCTGTACTGAGCAGCAGATCCTCGATGTATTAGAAAAAGTCGGCTTATATGGCTTTGAAGAAATGTATTGTAATCAGCTCTCTGCGGGTCAAAAGCGGCGAGTAGCCATAGCACAGGCGATACTTTCCAAAGCCAAATTGTGGATTCTGGATGAACCATTTACTTCACTGGATGTGATTGGCGTTGACTATTTCTTACAGGTGATTCAGGAACATGTTAATAACAGCGGCATGGTTCTACTCACGACACATCAGGATGTGAATCTTGAAAACTGCACAACACGATACCTTCAATTACCTTCAGGTGAATTATTCAGTTAACATTTTTCTTTAATTTTCTACAGCTGCTAAAGATTAAACTAATTTAGAAGCTTTAAGATGGTGATAAAGTATCAATTAAATCAATCAAAAATTCAGCATCATCCAGTTCCATTGGTGTCCATTTATCAATTTCTAAACTATTAAGAATGTCCAGGCCTTTTTTGTCATTATTCATAAATAATAATGCATCTAACAAATCCGATTGTTTTTCAGAAAAGTTGGGACCTGCTAAAAGTGCATGATGCAGTACATGTATTTTACTGGAAATAAGGGGACGAACCTGCTTTTTTATAAGATTGGAAAATTCATCAAACGCGTCTGCCAGTACAAAACCAACATCAGCTTCTCCCTGAATGACTTTTTTGACTACAGTAATGTAATTACTACAAATCAGTGTTTCAGAATTAGATGAAGTGATATCAGCAGGCTCTAACATAATCATTCCAATTCTATTAACATCCGGAACATCTGTCATCGCAATTTTTAATCCGCTAGTAAGCTCATCTACGTTTTCAATGGTTTTTTTTACACTTGAAATAATAACGGTTTCATC
The DNA here is from genome assembly GCA_025655635.1 of gamma proteobacterium symbiont of Lucinoma myriamae. Taxonomy (GTDB): domain Bacteria; phylum Pseudomonadota; class Gammaproteobacteria; order GRL18; family GRL18; genus GRL18. Next base: position 1,584 of record JAHXIM010000508.1, read on the forward strand.
GTGAGTTCCCTGCGGTCTGGCTATGGGTGAAAAGGATTTTTCTCTAACCAGCTTGGCTATATCACATGGATTTGCATAAATGAGATCAATACTATCATCATCTATCGCTTTTGAAAGCTCGGAAAAATCATTAAACATATCAATATGAATATTGGTATTAATTTTTTTTTGCAGCCAGGTATTAAAAAAATACCATCCGGATTATCATTGTTTCCAAATTTCTGGATAGTTTGCCTCTCTATCGACAGGAAGCGATATTCAACCGTTATAAGATTGATATTTCCAGAGCCAG
>JAHXIM010000358.1 GCA_025655635.1 gamma proteobacterium symbiont of Lucinoma myriamae
GAATGATTTTTGGTGGTAATATCATGATATTTCACTATAATTTCAATGGGTTATGATTATAGACCATTTTCAACTGATTTTTATAGGTTCATGCACTGATCGCTGCCTACCTTATTCAGGCGTTAGGAATTTTATTACCAGTAATTGAAGCGAGTCTGTTTCTGGCTTTGGGCGGTGCAGTTCTGTTTGGCTTCACCTTTATCGGTATTGTTAGTTTAGTGTTAACTATGGCAGGGCGTTATTATCCAACTCGTCCCGCTAAAATGATGGGTAAGATAACCATATTTTATGGTGTCGCTCAAATCCTTGCTCCTGCGGTTACTGGTCTATTAGCAGAACAAACGGGTAGTTATAGTGATGCACTTTATGCTGCTGCAATAGTAATGGCTATAGGCAGTTTATTAATGCTAAAACTGAAAGCCTTGAATGCAGCAGCAGACTCTTAGCATTTTCCCCTAAATGAAGTTGAACATAAGCAGGTTTAAAAATTAAATTAATGAGCAATTAATTCATAATCATAAATATAAACATATCAGGTATCGGGAATATCAAATTTATGAGACTCCAGCATGATTAATGTGCAATCATGTACAAATGAGATCCCTGCTTTTGATAGCTTTTCTGCCAAAAGTGTTGACTCTGTTCCGGGGTTGAATATTACTCGTCCGGGTTTTAACTGAATAATTTTATCGACTAATAAGCGACTTCTATCACTACCAACATATAAAGTAAGAGTATCGACTGTTTCATTAATGTCAGACAGGTTTGCAATAACGGATAAATCATTTACTTTAGATAACCTGGGGTGTATGGGAATGATATTATGTCCGAATTTTGTTAGTAGTTTGACCGCTTTGTAAGAATATCGATGCGGCTTATCGCTAGCCCCTAAAACGACTACGGTTTGAATTTTCATTTTATTTATCGTGACCTTTTAAATACAAATTTTTTAGCTGATGAAGGTACTATAAAATTTAGAACAAAACTGTACAAAAGAACGGGTTAAAGTACAGTGTCTCGTATTTCATCTTCAATTGTATAAAGGGTGGATTCATCTAACATTAATTCTTCAAGTGCATTTTGATAGAGTAAATTACATTCTACTGAGTTATTTATATCGAATCCGGATGAACTTTTATTATATAAATATCTTGCCAGCTTTAAAACAGAAACCATAGTTAGTGAGTCCGCATCAAGTTCTTTTCTATAGGTTGAGTAGACATGGTGATGTAAATAGATTGCATTACAGATGGTATTGGACAAGCCCCATTTTTTTGCTAATAAAACACCAATAGCAGGATGTGTTACATTATATTTTTCCTTTTCCAGATAAACTAAAGTAATAGGGTGAATTGCTCTATCTTTGCGCAGTTCAGCGTATGCCGGGTCATTTTGCTCCAGAATAATGACACCTGCATCATGAAATAATCCAGTCAAATAGAACATTCCCTGTTTGCTGCTTGAAATTTCATTGGCAATAATTTCAGCAACCAGGCCTATCTCATGGGAGCGTTTTGAAATGGTTTCAAAACCTTTTAGTGATTCATTTAGTGCTTTTTTATATGCCGGTTGTACAATAATATCCTTTAATTTTTCCAGACCAAATAAATTTATTGCGTATTCCAGAGAGGTGACCTCTGTTTTCAGGTTATAGAATGGTGAGTTAAGTATTTTTATTACTTCTGAAGAAAGACCAATATCCTGGCTAATCAATTCAATGATCTTTTTTTTATTGGGCTGTGATAAAGACAGTTCATTTTTCAGATCAATAACAAGTTGTACTGGTCAAGTCCAACCGGACACTTTTTTTAGAGAATTTTCATAGTTAATTGGTGACTGATCACCATTCGCTGTATGCAGCCTTTCA
>JAHXIM010000111.1 GCA_025655635.1 gamma proteobacterium symbiont of Lucinoma myriamae
CTTTTCCCTAATATTGTTATTTGTTAGCAAGAATAATAACTGTAAGTTGATGAAAAAGAAACAGTTCTCCTTAAGTTAATGGCATTGAATCACCCACAGCAGTTAAGTGGTGCGTATTCTACCTGATATTTTTAATATTGCAAATTATTTTTTATTTTATATAAGAATATTTATCCGACTATATCTAAAACTCTTTTTCTGAATTTAACACCCAGTTGTATTGCCTGTTTTTCACAGGCATCAACATCCACACCTTCCAGGCCGTCAATGGCTGTGGCCGTGGTATCAGCAATATATTGAGGTGCTAAGCGTAAGAACTCCAACATACTCTCATAGGAGCCTTTTACGGCTGGAACACAGTGTTTATCATAGACAGTTTCATTTTGGGCATTCATAGAGACTGACAATGCATCAACACATTTTGCCAGTTCAGGCAGAATGTTACGTTTATTGACCAGATTACCCAGGCCGTCAGTATTCACTCGAACCCGGGTGCCGGCTTCTTTGCAATAGGCAGCTATTTTAAGCAATTCTTTAATTCTGAGAGTTGGCTCACCAAAGCCGCAAAACACAATCTCATCATATTGTGCTGGATCACCAATCTTATCCAGATATTCTTCTACCGGATGACGAGTAGATAATAATAAATTATATTCATGAACATCCATACCGCCCTGAATTTTAGGACAAAATTCACAGGCCAGTGTGCAGCGATCGGTCAAATTAATATAAAGACTATTGCCAATGGTATACACCAATGTTTCATCAGAAAATTTTACTTCTGAAACCTGTAAGTCTTGTAGGTTTGGTTTACTCAAATCGTTTACCTATCATATCCTGTGTTAAACATTAATCTGTCAAAAACTTCAAGTCTGAAGATAATCTGTGTATGGAAGACATTTAGCACACACTTTGACTGCAAATTCACCCAGCTTTCTTCCGGATTGTTTTTGCCCTTTCAATTCCAGCTGTTCAGCTAATTCCGGAAGTAAAGCACGAGAAGCACTCATTATACGTTCAACAGGCACTTCATCATCCTGATGGCAATCACCACAACTGGTTGATAAATGCTCTAATTGTTGTTCCAGCGGTTCAATTAATTCATTGGCAGTAGAAAAATAACCATCTTTAATGGCAATATTAATTCGATTTACTGAATCAGAAAGCTGTTTCATAATATCATCATAGGAAACTTTTTCTCCTGAAAAGCCCTCAGCAATAACCTTATTGTTGAAATCCGGGCTGCGAAACATTAAGGTAGCGACTGTTTGATAATCATCGTGACAATGCATACAACTTTTAGATATTTTCTTCAAAATCGGAGCAATAGATGAATATTCACGTTGTTTAACTGCATCCTCTAAATGACTTAATTTATCCAGATAAAGAAATTCTTCCCATTGAGGCACCATTTCAGCAATGCTTTTATAATCTTTAATAAATTTTTGTGACCATTTTTCCAGCTCAGCCTGCTGCTTTCCCTGTTGGCTATAATCATTCATTGCCAGTATCTCACGACGCAAACGAAACATGGTATGCAGCCAGACCTGTCTTTTATTGGCAGGTTTATACCATTTAGCTAACACCTCGGGTGGTTTTTTCAGAGTAATCGTATCACTCCTGGCTGACTGAGAGTCACTAAAAGCTGATGTTGACCAGAAAACCATGTTGACGGTCACTAAAATCATTAAAAATTTAAACATTATTACTCCGATAATTTAATACGAATTGATGTTCACCCGGAAATACTAGTTTTAGGCGAATGCGTACTAGTTAATTAGTCGACCCTGAAAAAAGACAATCTCAATGACACAATAGATTATCGTACAATATTGATTCTATTTTTATTGTTCATGATCATATTA
>JAHXIM010000483.1 GCA_025655635.1 gamma proteobacterium symbiont of Lucinoma myriamae
ATTCATTACGGTTAGTGAACCGCCCATTGCGGACCCGCATGATGGGTGGTGTGGGGGCTGTAGGAGAGAAACCTGTGGCTACCCGATTGTTCACTGCATTCTGTTTCTTTTATTTTTCTTTTATTTTTCTTTTACCATACCATTCTGATAATTGCGCATAAGCAAGTACCGAAATAATAGGAAATAAACTGGCAAAGGCTATTAGCCCAAAGCCATCCAAAAGCTGACTACGTCCGGGGACATTAGCTGCCAGGCCAATGCCTAGCGCCGCTACGATAGGGACTGTCACAGTGGATGTGGTTACACCACCGGAATCATAAGCTAAGGGTATAATTAATTTTGGTGAATAAAATGTTTGTATGACTACAATGATATAACCACTAATAATAAACCAGTGAAGCGGCAGACCGGTAACGATGCGCCATGAACCTAATGAAATTCCAAATGCCACCCCAATAGCCACTGAAATTCGCAGACCCCATATGCCAATGGTGCCACCGGACACTTCGTTTGCTTTAATGGCAACGGCTAATAGTGAGGGCTCAGCAACTGTCGTACTAAAACCTATAGTAAAAGCAAAAACATAAACCCAAAAATACTGGCTCCAATGGGCCTCGATATTGTGTGTCATTGCCTCAGCACTTTCAACAACTCCGGCCCCCATACTGAAAATAGGCTGATTAATAAATTCAGGAGCGGTGAGCTGAGCCGCCATCATTTTACCAATGGGGAAAAGAGCATCCTCCAGACCTTGAAGGAAAAGTGCCAGACCAAGGACAACATAGAAGAAACCAGTTAAAACTCGTTTTAAATTAGGAATTTTTTTACGAATAACAAAAAATTGAAAGCCGAAGATAATACCGGCAATAGGCAGTACATCGGTGATTGTATGTAAAAATGTCCAAAAAAACTGTTGAAGTTCACCCATTAGTACAACATTCCATAAGCCATAACAAATATTATTGGCGTGAGAGAAGCGAGTGCAATCAGGCCAAAACCATCCAGCATAGGATTACGTCCCTTGATACTGGATGCCAGGCCAATGCCTAAAGCCGTCATTAGTGGTACAGTAATCGTTGAAGTTGTGACACCGCCTGAGTCATAAGCAATACCAATAATTTCTTTTGGTGCAATAATGGTCATTAATACCACCAGTATATAACCACCCATAATGATCCATTGAATTGACCAGCCTTTAACTATTCGTAACACACCAATGACTGTGGCAAGTCCAACAGAAAAAGCCACGGTAAATTTTAGTCCCTGAGCATATCGCTTAATGGCCAGATCCGTAGTTTCAATGACACCACCCTGAGCAGCAATGCGAGCGGCTTTTTTGGAAACAGCAATGAGAGCAGGTTCGGCAACGGTGGTACCAAAACCCAGACAGAAGGCAAAAAAGAGCAGCCAAAAGACGCTGCCTTTGCGTGCAAAAGCAAAGGCCATAGACTCACCAATAGGAAATAAACCCATTTCCAGTCCATAGACAAAAAAGGTCAACCCGACGACAACGAGGATGGAACCAATAACTATTTCATCCATATCTGGAATAGGTTGTTTCAGAATAAATAATTGAAAGCAGGCAATAACCAGGGCAATAGGGGCTAGATCTCGAGCACTAGAAGCAATTGTTTTAAGAAAGTGAATGACAGGGGATTTCATAAATCAGTGAAGAATCCTATGGAAAATTACAAAACATGTATTTGTAGCTATATTCTTATTGATAATAGCGCATCAATCAAGTTAATAATAAAAAAACTTAATTAAAATTATCATCAGTGTTCCCCTTTAAATCAACAGTGTTTTAAAAAGGTGCTTGTAGATGCGTCATTCCAACTTGATTAAGGCATAACTCAAGTTTT
>JAHXIM010000212.1 GCA_025655635.1 gamma proteobacterium symbiont of Lucinoma myriamae
TATAATTATAATGATGGTTCAGGTGAAACCAATGCGACTTTTCTGGCTTTCGACATAAGAACCATGAAATTCGGTGATACCACACAGGCTAGTCTGGAGCCAGGCATCAAAAAATTAAACGAAGCTGTGCTTGGTACTGATCCGACAAAGGCAACCAGAAAGCTCATCAAGGGCCTTTACGGTGGTAAAGGACTACCTGGAAACACGCAGGACCTGACGTATATTCCGGCCAGCTGGCTGGAAGAGTCAGAACTCTACCTTGAAGTCATCGTTCCCACATGTCAGGGCTGCCACGCTACCTCCGATACGAAACTACTTAGTCTTCAATGGTGGAAGAGCAACGCCGCGTCTATCAGGGAAGTCGTGTTTCATGAGCAGTTAATGCCCGACTCCATGCCGGCATTCAACCGTTTCTGGTCGACCGATCAGAACCAGATAGTTCTTGAGGCGCTAAATCGTTTCGAACTTCCTTAATAATAGGTAAAGGCAGATTGAACCAGGCTACGACCTGCGAGCCATAGTCGCGGGTCACAGCCAAGAAGGTCGTTTCTGGCTAAGCGATCAATCAGCGGTTCTATTTCCCCTACCTGGATAAATCTAATAAAAGAGGATTATCCCCAAATTTATTTTTCTAGCATCTGGATGTTAATTCAAAATTCAATGGGGTCAGCAGAATTCAATGGGGTCAAAACAGTTTATTTTTCTTGTTCATAAATTACTGGGAATCTGCTTGTATATAATTTCTATTTAAAATGTCAGTTTAAGGTCAAAAACCACCATATTGTCAGATTTAGTCAGGTCCAAATTTAGTAGTGTAGATTGAATATGAGTCAGTATAATTTATCTATAACCCCTTTTCCTCTAATTCATCCTGCAGAGCCTCATTGCGTAAATTAGAAAATCCTCTTTGTCGATCTACTCTCACTTCTATCATAATGAATCGGCTTTGACCAGTCGCCATTCCATGCATTATACCGTTTTTTTCTGCCATATCCTGATGTTTTTACTTTTTCAGCAGGCGCTACTGAATCATCTATCTTATCATTCTCTGTAGATACAATATCCATAGGGACCTCTTAATTTATTATTGCCCTAATGGCACGTCACGTCCCTAATTCGCTATTTCAAGGAACTTAATCTCTTTCAGCACCGCATCTAGCTTCGATTGTTGCCCTCGGATGTAAAATTCCAACTTATCCCGCTTCCTCTTTAGCTCTGCCAGCTTTGTGGCCATCGGCTGTGATTTATAGACCTTCTTCCTCACCAACATGGTTGCCGGTTCAAACTCACAGGCTTTCTTTCTCGCCAACATAGCATTCAACTTATCAATCCGCTTGTCTATTTGTCGCAAGCTTAATTCTCTCATTTTCGTAACTCCCGCATTTCATCAAAAATTGAAAAAGTGGCATCATAGTTTGTCGAAGCACCAGCATCCCCGTCAAGAAACTGACACAACAACTAGCCTTCATCAACTTGAGGCTAACTGTGGGAGCAGGCCCAACTCCAGAGGTTTAGCACTTTCATTTCTTTATCTGTTAAAGTCCATTTCTCATCAATATTATAATGAAGCAATATCTGTGCCCATATTTGGTCACTGTCAATCAAGTCCCCTGCTTCAAAATCAAAGCCCTAAACATGAATTAATGCCGATCGAGTGTTGCCCGTGCTATCCATTAAAATGTGCATCTTATTGTCTGTACCACAAAAAACCATCTTCCGGTTATAGGACTAAGGGGGGTCGCCAGTATTATTTTGTATTTCATGTTCTATCACCATTTTTCCATTTTCAGCTTATCCTCACAGAAAATAAGTAGTCAGCCCTGAAAAACATATTATCTATTTGAAATATAAGGA
>JAHXIM010000515.1 GCA_025655635.1 gamma proteobacterium symbiont of Lucinoma myriamae
TTTATGCCATGGAATTTAACTGAAAAAATTCAGCCCTTAAATAAAGTGGCATGATCCGTCAACGTGGGAAGTTTTGACGTATACGTTTTATCTGAGGGGAAAAATAATATATCAGAAAAATCAGCTTTTACAGCTGAACGAAAGATCAGTGAATTTGTCGTGTGAGAGGTTTGTTTCATACCTGCTGACTGACTTTTGATATAACTTGGTCAATTCATCATGCAGTAAACGTAATGCCTTACCACGATGACTCATACTGTTTTTAATATCCGGATCAAGCTGAGCTGATGACATATTATGTTCCGGAACCCAAAACAGGGGATCATAACCAAAGCCGTTATCGCCCACTTCTTCACGCATAATAATGCCTTCCCAGGCTGCCTGACAGATAATAGGAGTGGGATCAGCAGCATGACGCATATACACTAAAATACATTGATAACGAGCAGTACGAAGTGCATCATCAACATCTTTTAAGGCATCCAGAAGTTTTAAATTATTATTTTCATCGGTCGAGCCTGCACCGTAATCTTTGCTATCGTCAAGCGTAGAATAACGTGCAGAATAAATGCCCGGCACACCATTGAGATAATCAACTTCAATGCCAGAATCATCGGCAATGGCAGGCATACCTGTGATTTCAGAAGCATAACGTGCCTTAATAATGGCATTCTCTACAAAGGTCGTGCCTGTTTCGGGCACATCACCAACACCCAGCTCCGTTTGTGGTACGATATCCAGGCCCAAATCAGTGAACATCTTAACGAATTCTCTAACCTTGCCTTTATTGCCGCTGGCTAAAACAATTTTTTTATCTAATCCCATTATCTTCACCTGATCGTTAATTTTGGTTTAATGCTTCATCTTGTTTATTAATTAAATAGCTAATGCCTTTTTTTCCTAATTCCAGCATGGCATTTAATTCATCAGGCTGAAAAGCATGCCCTTCAGCTGTTCCTTGCACTTCAATAAAGCCGCCAGCTTCATTCATGACAATATTCATATCAGTTTCGGCACTGGAATCTTCTGCATAGTCTAAATCTAACACAGCTTCACCATTGTAAATACCCACTGAAATTGAAGCGACCTGGCCATGAAGCGGATTCTTTTTAATGATTTTCTTTGCCAGCATATAATTGACGGCATCCACTAAAGCGACATAGGCACCAGAAATGGATGCAGTTCGTGTACCGCCATCAGCCTGAATAACATCACAATCTAAAGTAATAGTGTTTTCGCCTAATGCTTCCAGATCAACAACAGCTCGCAGTGAACGACCAATTAAACGTTGAATTTCCATAGTACGTCCGCCTTGCTTACCAGCAGAGGATTCACGACGCATTCTACTGCCTGTGGAACGTGGCAGCATACCATATTCAGCTGTCACCCAGCCCTGGCCTTTACCGCGCAAAAAACCGGGTACTTTGGTTTCAACGGATGCAGTACAAAGAACTTTTGTTTCACCACTTTCGATTAATACTGAACCCTCAGCATGTTTGGTGTAATTACGGGTGATTTTGACCATACGCTGTTCATCATTGGCACGGCCACTGGGGCGTTTAGTACTGCTGGCGCTCATAAAATAAGTTTCCTGTTATTTTCTTAATCAAGAGCGGAATTATAACATTCTAACAATAGAAAGCTGTATGTATCGTGCTATTCGCTTAATAAATACGAATTTTTTTGTTAAATAGTCGATCCTGAAAAAAGATAATCATCATGAATCGATAGATTATCGTACAACATTAATTGTAATTTAATTGTTCCTGATCAAATTGTTATCTGTCATTACAATAATATGATATCAGTTTGAATCAAAAACAAGCGATAATACAGCACAAATAACAGGA
>JAHXIM010000426.1 GCA_025655635.1 gamma proteobacterium symbiont of Lucinoma myriamae
ATTCATTACGGTTAGTGAACCGCCCATTGCGGACCCGCATGATGGGTGGTGTGGGGGCTGTAGGAGAGAAACCTGTGGCTACCCGATTCCGTTACGACAAAGTTGTGCTGAAGAACCAAAACGCTAAATACTTAATGCGCTATATATTGTAAAGGAGAAGATTATGACTGATATACTGACACTTTTGGGTAATGAATCTGATAGTCTGTTAGAGCATCACTGTAATACGATTAACAAGGAACAATTGCATTTGCCCGGCCCGGATTTTGTTGATAGAGTGATGTCTGTTGGTAGTCGTTCTCCCACTGTTTTAAGAAATATGCAGTTGCTCTTTAATACAGGACGTTTAAGTAAAACAGGCTATCTTTCAATTCTTCCTGTTGATCAGGGTGTAGAGCATTCAGCCGGGGCTTCGTTTGCACCCAACCCCATTTATTTTGATCCGGAAAATATTATTAATCTTGCTATTGAAGGTGGCTGCAATGCAACGGCTTCCACCCTGGGTGTCTTTAGCTCAGTGGCACGTAAATATGCCCACAAAATTCCATTTTTAGTGAAACTTAATCATAATGAAATTCTGAGCTATCCCAACTTTTATGATCAAACCCTTTTTGCTTCAGTTGAACAGGCAATTGACTTAGGAGCAGTGGCTGTGGGCGCGACAGTTTATTTTGGTTCCCAGGAATCTCGTAGACAGATTTTAGAAATCAGCGAAGCTTTCGCCAGAGCACATGAATTGGGTATGGTAACTGTATTATGGGCTTATCTGAGAAATTCTGCGTTTAAACATGAAGGCCGGGACTATCATACCAGTGCAGATTTAACAGGACAGGCGAATCATCTCGCGGTGACTATTAATGCTGATATCGTCAAGCAAAAACAGGCGGTCGGAAATGGCGGATTCAATGCTTTAAAATTTGGTAAAACACATCCTAAAGTATATGACGAATTAACTTCTGAGAATCCTATTGATCTGGTGCGCTATCAGGTTGCTAATTGTTATATGGGACGTATCGGCATGATTAACTCTGGTGGTGCTTCTTCAGGAGAAGGTGATTTAGCTCAGGCAGTTCGAACAGCGGTTATCAATAAAAGAGCTGGAGGTATGGGAATGATCTCAGGCAGGAAAGCATTTCAACGGCCTATGAAAGAAGGTGTGCAGCTGTTGAATGCGATTCAGGATGTTTACCTCAGTAATCAAATTAATATTGCCTGACGGAACCTAAATGAATTGTTAGAAATCAATAGAGAGTTGATCATTCATAAAACATAGAAAATTAGACATTGTTAATGATCGATATTCGACTATAATTTTACTTATTAGGTAGAGTTAAGATTCATCTCTTATTCTACCTTATCCTGTATTATAATTTTTTTGAGATTCTGATGACCCCGATTTTTTTGCGTACATTACTCGTCCTTATTTCCCTTCAATTGATTAGTTTAAATGGTTTTTTTATATCGAATGCGTGGTCAATAGAAGGCCTTCCTAGTCAAAAAGCACGTTTTCAGGGAATGGGTTCCACTTTAAAAGAACAAAAGAAGCAAACTTTTTTTCTTCTGATGAACCCGAGGTCAATACTAAAGTCGAAGTACAGGAAGAAAAGCCGGGAACGTATTTTAAACTTCATACGTTTGTCATTAATATCAGAGATGAGCGTTATCCAGGTAAACTATTATTTTTAACTCTGGAAATTTTTTGTGAAATTAAAGAGCAGGATGATAAATGGCTCATTGAAACACATATTGCGCCCATCAGTGTTCCCCTTTTAACTCAACCTCGGAACTAATCGGTTCATGAGAGCACTCATAAGGTTCGCCAAAGACTTACCTGTCATAATT
>JAHXIM010000253.1 GCA_025655635.1 gamma proteobacterium symbiont of Lucinoma myriamae
AATTTGATCAGGAACAATAAAATTACAATTAATGTTGTACGATAATCTATCGATTCATGATGATTATCTTTTTTTCAGGATCGACTAATTAACAAGATAAAAAATAAAGTATATCCGTGGTTTTTATTGAGACTCAACAATTCCTCATTATTATATGAAACTGTGCTCAAGAAAATAGTAGTCAAACTGCTATAGAGCCCTATTATTCCCGATCCAGGACATATACAGCCATGAGCTAAAAAAGCATTCAGTAGGAGTACAAATGACTATATGTAGTTTAGTTGTGCAGTCCAAACCTGAGTATTTAGAGACTGTTAGTAAATCACTCATCAGCATGAGCGGTGTTGAGATTCACGCGCAGAATGAATACGGAAAAATGGTTGTCAGCATTGACCATCCAAGTCGAGAGTATTGCAGCAAAGCCATGACCGATATGACACGCATTGATGGTGTCATGAGCACCTCTCTGGTGTATGAATACCAGGAAGATCTTGATCAGGATATACCACAATCGGCTATTGACCAACCCACTCTTGATCAAACGAAAGCGCCCACCACAGAAGGATACACTATATGAAATTATCAAGACGTGATTTTATAAAATCACAGGCAATTACTGCAGCAGCAGCATCAGCAGGTCTGAGTTTATCTGCCTCGCAGCTTGCTAATGCAAAATCGAATGATGACGACGAAGAGATCCGCTGGGATAAAATTCCCTGTCGTTTTTGTGGAACGGGCTGTAGTGTTTTAGCCGGTACACGTGGAGGCCGAATTGTTGCCACTCAGGGTGACCCTGATTCTGACGTTAATAAAGGCTTAAACTGTATTAAAGGCTATTTCCTATCCAAAATAATGTATGGTGAAGATCGACTCACCACTCCTTTATTACGTAAGACCGATGGTAAATATGATAAAAACGGTGAGTTTGAACAAATCTCATGGGACGAAGCCTTTGATATCATGGCCGAGAAATGGAAAGCAGCCTTAAAAGAGAAAGGCCCTTCAGTCAGGTGTCGGCATGTTTGGTTCTGGTCAATGGACTATCTGGGATGGTTATGCCGCTGCAAAATTCATGAAAGCCGGTTTACGCTCAAATAATCTTGATCCCAATGCCCGTCATTGTATGGCTTCTGCCGTAGGTGCTTTTATGCGCGGTTTTGGTATTGATGAACCCATGGGCAGCTATGACGATTTAGAACATGCCGATGCCTTTGTTCTATGGGGCTCTAATATGGCAGAGATGCACCCTATTCTCTGGTCCCGTCTGGTTTTGATACTCGCCTAACCCGAGAAGGTTCAGAAGTTCATGTATTATCCACCTATACACATCGCAGCTTTGAATTAGCCGATAACGGGATGATTTTTGAGCCTCAGACCGATCTGATGATTGCCAACTATATTGCCAATTATATTATTCAAAACAAAGCCTATGACAAGAAGTTCTTAAAAGATCACGTCAATATTAAAAAGACAGTGACTGATATTGGTTATGGTTTACGCCCCGAGCATCCTTTAGAAGTAAAAGCCAAGAACTCAGGCAAAGGCAAATTATCAAATATGAGTTTTGATGATTATGCAAAAGCCGTATCCAAATATACTTTGGAATATACTGCTAAGCACTCAAAAGTCCCTGCTGACAAGCTGGAGCGTTTGGCAAAACTTTATGCCGATCCCAAGAAGAAGATCATGTCCTTATGGACGATGGGAATGAACCAGCATACTCGCGGTGTCTGGATGAATGGTCTGGTTTATCCTATAAAAATCAGTTGAAAATGGTCTATAATCATAACCCATTGAAATTATAGTGAAATATCATGATATTACCACCAAAAATC
>JAHXIM010000553.1 GCA_025655635.1 gamma proteobacterium symbiont of Lucinoma myriamae
AATTTGATCAGGAACAATAAAATTACAATTAATGTTGTACGATAATCTATCGATTCATGATGATTATCTTTTTTCAGGATCGACTAATTACTGATGGTTTACCTACTCAGGGTAACAAGAAAAATAATAAACAAAAAGTCTCTCCGTCTGAGCGAATTAAATTATTTGCTAAGGCAATTAAAATTATACCGTCAAGGATTCCAGTGAATACGATTTTATTGCCAATGGAAGGTGATCCTATGGCTGCATCATTGTATTGGAAGTTAGCCATTGATACTAATGGTTCGTTTATGACACCGAGTCGAGACTGGCCATGAAACATAAACAGAGAAAATCGATAGAAATTTTTAACCTCTCTTTCTTAGATGTGATCTCCTGTGGTTTTGGGGCTATTATTTTATTATTAGTAATAAGCAAGATATCACAGCCTATACTTGTTGAAGAAGCAAATGTTGATTTAAACCAGATGCTTAGTGAGTTGCAGCAGCAGCTTAAAATTAGACAAGATGAAATAAAACAGGTAGAGAGTGAATTAATTAATTAATGCAGAACAACAGCTGCAGACAATAACAGCGAACTATGAAATAAAATTAACAGAATTAAAAATACTTAAAGATGAAGCCAAAGAAAGCAGTCAGAACTTATATGCTCAAAAAATTATTGAACAAAAAATGAATCAGGCAATACAGACATTAACGGATGAAATGCGCCGCCTGCAAAAAAATAAACCGGTGATTAATAAGCAAAATACCGTGGGGGGAATTAGTGTTAATAGTGAATATATTATCTTTATCATTGACACTTCCGGATCGATGAAAAATTTTACCTGGCCGTTGGTTAGAAAAAAAATGAAAGAAATATTAGACATACACCCCAATGTAAAAGGCATTCAGGTGATGAATGATATGGGCGATTATATGTTTAGTCAATATGCCGGTAAATGGATTAGTGATACACCCGCGAGAAGACGCTCGATATTAAAACGATTATCATCCTGGGAACCTTTTTCAAATTCATCACCCGAAGAAGGCATTACGCGGGCTATTAAGCGCTTTTATGCCACAGATAAACAACTATCATTATTTGTCTTTGGTGATGATTTCTCTCGCGGTTCAATACAGTCACTATTAGACACTGTTGATAGCTTGAATTGTAGAAACAGCTCGGGTAAAAAAAGAGTACGTATAAATGCCGTTGGATTTCCGGTATTATTTAATCATCCTGGCAGTGAAATGAATATTGCCCGATTTTCTGCATTAATGAGAAAACTGGCAGAAAATAATAATGGTAGTTTTGTTGGTTTAACTCATACAAAATAGTTAGAATTGATCCTGTGACTAAAACAAGGAGCTGTTCTGCAGTAGGTTTTCTCTTCTCGGATAAGCTTCTGGTAGCAAAAAATAGAGATAGTTATGTTAAACAAATTGATTTTATTAGTATTAATGCTGGTGTTTGTAAATGCCTGTCAGACACATTTGCCTATTGCTGCTCAGATGGAAGGCATGGAAAATAGCGACTGTCCAAAGAATATTGAACAAATAGAATTGGCAGATATTGATTATCTGCTGTATGCCAATAGAATGGTTGATGACATGATACAGGATCACAATGTTCAAGAAGCATTGGGTTCTAATCGATTAAAGATAGCCATACAGCCTATTAGCCATGAAAATAATATCGCACAAATTAATATGGATGCTATTAATCTGGCAATAAAAAATAGAATACTGCGCTCAGGTCAGTTTATTATTGTGTACGCCCGTCATGGGCATAAACTAATGGGGTGTAAGTCCCCTGTAGGAGGATCACCGCTATGTAAATTGTATCCAACCAT
>JAHXIM010000133.1 GCA_025655635.1 gamma proteobacterium symbiont of Lucinoma myriamae
TGCTCTACCCTATAAATTCCAGAAAACTATCTCTCTTGCTTCAAATTCGCTATATTTTTACCCACTAATTTTCCTGAAGAGCCAAAAATACAATACCTCTGAACTGATTAATATTGCAGGAATGCAGCGTATGCTGTCACAAAAAATAGCCAAGGCATATTTCTTTTATGGTCAGGGTGTTCGTCCAGTTAAAACTCAGAAACAACTTATGGATAGTATTGCTTTATTTAATAAGAACTATAATATTTTATTATCAAATCTTAGTGATGAAAATATTTTGGATATGCTTGTTTTTATTGAAATGAGTAAAGATGAATTACTACCTCTAGCTAAACAACCTTTTGATAAAGACAATGGTTCACTGATGCTTGATTATAGTGAAACCCTGCTCGAAGCAAGTAACGATATTGTCAAACGAATAGAAGATACGACTAAAACAAAAAAAGATAAGATAGTTAATTTGTCAGGTCGACAAAGAATGCTGACGCAACGAATTGCCAAATTTTATATTACCTATCAGTCAGGATTTAAAGACATTAATACCAGTAAGCAGTTAAAACAATCAATGAAAGAATTTGAGGAAGCTCATCTTATTCTGGGAAATACTAAGCAAAATACCAGTCAAATAACGACCGAACTTAATAAGGTTGCCAAGTTATGGAATATCGTCAGCAAGTTTTATAAAGATGTAGAAAGAGGCGGCTTGCCAGTGATTGTTCTTTCCAGTACGGATAAAATTATGACTACAATGAATCACGTGACAAAATTATATGTTGAATTAGGTAAACAATAAATCGTTTTTTTTATAATTTATTTTTAAAATGAGAATAACATGCTGAAAATTAACCGGAAAGATTTGCAATTAAATCAATCAACGCACATTAGTTTTTTTATTATTTTATTCTTGTGTGTTTTGTCTAAGAGTCTCATTGCTGAACCTCTGCCATTGATAACAATAGCTGCCGAAAAGAATACTACATCATCAGAAAATCTAAAAATTGATGATAATTCTGAGCTCTTAAAGTTAGTAAAGAAACTTCAGCTTCAGTCTCAGATTATTGCCAAAGATTACTTTTATATTGCTCAAGGTCTTCGTGAGGACAAGGCTCGGATTGAGATTAAAGAATCAGCCCGTGAAATTGATAATATTCTAGATATATTAACTATTAGTATAAAAAATGATGAGATGCAAAACCTGTTAAGCTATTTAAATGAAATTAATATGGAATCTAAAAGTACTTTTAACGATAGTTTTTCAAATGAAAATTCTTCTTTGGTAATTGATTTTAGTGAAACAATATATGAAGCTTCACAGTCAATTATTGAATATTTATTACAAAACACAAATGATGAAAAATCTATTTTTGATGATGTCTGTGAACAAAAATTTTCACTTCAGCGTATTAATAAATTTTACATTGCTTACCAGGCTGGTTTTAATGATAAAACCATGTTTGAAAGATTAGAGGAGTCAGTAAAAGTGTTTGAAAAGGGCCTGGAAACATTAAGCTTACATAAATTTTCAAATGATGATCAAGAGCTTGAGTTTGTGCGCTTAAAAAACTCCTGGCTTATTTCAAAGAAATTTTATGAAGGAATGGAAAAAGGTGAATTGACATTAATTGTTTCGGTTTCTACTGATCATCTGATGTCTTATCTGGATAAAATTATACGTCTGGAAAAAAGCTCTAAAAGCTAAATTTAATTGTGGGAAAAAACTGGCTGATTAAAGTCAGTTTTTTTTGTGTACGCCCGTCAAGGGCATAAACTAATGGGGTGTAAGTCCCCTGTAGGAGGATCACCGCTATGTAAATTGTATCCAACCATTTTAG
>JAHXIM010000020.1 GCA_025655635.1 gamma proteobacterium symbiont of Lucinoma myriamae
GGTCATTTATATCTCCGGATTGCGAATTGAAGATCATAGTCTGACCTGACTGAAACTAATTGTGAAGGTGGGTTTTAATTGACGTTTACGTCGCATTAAATGACTCCAGCAGCTCAGCATCATCACTCGGCAAATAGTTATATGCATTTAATTCATCTTGCTGCGAAGAAATCAGAGTCAAGTACATAGGCGGCTCAAAGGTGTAACCAACATTGTATAACTGTCTTTCAGCACCTTCTCCACGAACGTCTTTATTCGCCACTCGCATAATTTCGAGTAAGGGCAAGTCCTGGTATCGATGTGCCTGAAGCAGCGAAGCTCGTGTGCGTTTAACCAGTTCACTTAAAGTTGTTACTTCTTCAAGGTCCACATGTATAGGTAGAGTATTAACAAAACAACCAAGAGAATTTTTGAATTGCTTTGGCTTGCGATTTGAAAGTGGTACGCCAACAGCAAAATCCTGCGAGTTACTAAATTGAGACAACAGATAATAGTAGGATGAAAGTAAAAGAACAAAAACATCGGTCTTTTTACACTTGCAGTAGGCAGACAAGTCCTGATTAAGCTGTTTGGAAATATTTAATTCAACCTGATAGTAATCACTTTCCAGGCGTTTAAAGTCTTCTGGTAAATTAATAGAGCGATTAATTGGCTGTAAAGTTTTTTTCCAATAGGTTCGAGCTTTTTCTGCTGCGGCAGAAGACAACCACTGCTCTTGCCACTGGACAAACTCACTGTAGTTATTTTTTCCTTCAATAAGCGGGGCACCAGAACTATTTTGACTTAAACGATTATAGGCTTCTGATATTTCTCTTCCGAGTATTTCCTTGCAACGCAGGTCAACCACAATATGATGGAACGATATACCGATATAGATATCATCACCACCTTTAACAGTGGCCAAAACTACACGAGCAAGCGGGCCAGAGGCGAGACTAAATGTTTTTTTAGATTCTTCTTGCAGGAATTCAAATGCAGACCCCGTATCAGCAAAAGTTTGTTGAATGCATCAAAGGGCTTACAGTTGTTTTGTTTTTGAACCACCTGGCTCGCTTCAATAGCAAAACAAACATTTAGCGAATCATAACGTGCAAACACTTCTTCTACCGCACGCAGAAAGGCATCTTGGTCTAAATCAATACAATGAAAAGCCGAAACAACATTACATTCAACTCCCGCGCCTTGCTGATCCAGTAACCAAAATTGTTTTTGAATATGATTTGCAAACTGGTATTTATTATTTTCTTGTAGCATAAAGATCTTTCACATGTACAATTTGTTCCTGAGTAATATCCAATCGTTCCATGATGGGTTTAATCCACTCATCGGGGCGGTCATTAACTTTTTCCAGAGCTTCTGTTCGAGTCAACAGACCTTCACGAATCAAGTGGCTCAATTCCATCTCATAAGGATTATAACCGAATGTTTCTTCATGCACATAGTTGTTAAAAGTATTAAGCATACAGTTAGAAGAACAACCATCAACATCACCAGGGCTATCCCAGTTGAGCTTTTTAATATGAGTAAGAATTTCTTCTTCGGTTACATTTTCCACACACAATATATTGACATTGTAGGGGTAGGCATCAATATCAGTCAATTGTTTCTCAGGAATAGTCAAATAATCATCGACAAAATCACCAACTGACTTTCTAAGCTTAGTCAAAGACGATTCGCGCGACTCGGCCAGAAATTTTTGATGATTTTTATAAATAATTGAATTGATTGGAATTTGACCCAAGGTAAACCCGGCAAGAATAAATGGAATATTTTTTCCCAAAGCAATCTTTAACGCGGTTGTATTAACC
>JAHXIM010000095.1 GCA_025655635.1 gamma proteobacterium symbiont of Lucinoma myriamae
TAACCCCAGACTAAAACGAATCACTGCAGAATAGAGATCTTTTGAATGTATGATGGCTGAAAGGGGATGTAATTTCATAAATGAGTTCATTGTTTATTTTTAGATAACCATACAAAGAAAAGAGCTGATAAAAATATCAATTAGTTATTGTAAGTTAACTGGAAGTTTAATAGGATCTATTGTTTATATGAATATATTTACTTAATCGTCACTGAAGTAAAATTAAAGCATTACTATTTTTTTAGTGTAACATAAAACAGATGAAACAAATTACTATCACGCCAGAAAACAAGTGCAGTTATTGTCCCGGAACAAAATGCTGCCAATATATAACACAACAAATTGATAGTCCAAGAAAAAAGGATGATTTTCAGTTGATGCTCTGGCAGATTTCTCATGCAAATGTGGAATTTTATAAAGATGAAGACGGTTGGTTTCTCATGTTCATTACACCTTGTGAACAATTGAAAGCTAATGGTGACTGTGGCATTTATACCCAGCGTCCAAATATTTGCCGTGAATACTCTAATGATTATTGTGAATATGACTCGCCGGCAGAAGAAAGTTTTGATCTTTACTTTAAAAACCATGATGAGCTATTGGCTTATTGTCGGAAACGTTTTAAAAAATGGGACAAAAAGCTAAAGAAAATGGAAAAACCTAATTAGTACTTTAGAAATGTCTTATTTCGTTAAAGTATTTATCCCGGCGATTAGTGATAACCATCCGGAAATAGCGGTTTCTTTTCCCCCCTTTTAAATATGCTTACTGGTATTGCTTAAAATGAATCTGTTGCTGCTTTTTCCTCAAGATTTCATTTCACCTGGTCGGGTAAGGCTGACTGATTATCGTCTACAACACCTGTTGTCTGTAAAAAAAATCAAAGTAAACGAACAACTGAACGTTGGTCTGGTTAATGACCAGATTGGACAAGGTACGGTTATTGCTGTTAATGAACAGCAGATAGAACTATCTGTGCAATTGGATAAAGCTCCTGTTGCACCTCTTGCAGTACACTTGATTCTGGCATTGCCAAGACCAAAAATGCTGAAACGTATATTGCAAACGATTAGTGCCATGGGTGTTAAACACTTAAGTCTCATTCATTCTGCTAAAGTGGAAAAAAGTTATTGGCAAACGCCCTGGCTGGAAGCAGATAAGATACAACAAAACTTGGTCCTGTGACTAGAGCAGGCGAAAGATACCATCATGCCGGAAGTGAAGTGCTACCAGCGCTTTAAACCATTTGTTGAAGATGTTTTGCCCGATTTAATCCAAGATTCCAGAGCTATTATTGCCCATCCGGGGCAAGGTGATTTGTGTGCGGGAAATAGCCAGCAGGCGATCACTCTGGCCATTGGACCTGAAGGCGGGTTTATTGATTACGAAGTTAATAAATTTGAGCAGGCGGGATTTTCCACCTGTCATCTGGGTGAGCGTATTCTCCGGGTGGAAAATGCTATTCCGGTATTATTAGGCCGGTTAATCTAAACACGTTGAGTAGTTAACCTGAACTCTGTTCAAGAAATAGAGTAAAAGTACGCACTAAGTATTGATATTGCTTGGTTTATGGAAGAAGTGTCTTTGGCATGGATGCCAAAGCCAAGCTTACACGGATGATTTACAGAGTCTTCTGGAATAAATCAAGTTATATCAATACGTTAGTTACTTTGTTATCCAGAGTTCAGGTTAGTTACAAAAAGAGAGACTATGTAGTCAACCCTGAAAAACATGTCATCTATTTGAAATATAAGGAATTAATCCTGCTTTTGAGTGACCAGATCAACCAGAAATGTTATAATA
>JAHXIM010000475.1 GCA_025655635.1 gamma proteobacterium symbiont of Lucinoma myriamae
ATAACATTTCTGGTCGATCTGGTCACTCAAAAATAGGGATAATTCCTTACATTTCAAATAGATAATATGTTTTTCAGGGCTGACTACTTAAAATCAGTGATCTGTATTAATATTAAGCAATAGACTTATGACTTTTCTTTTATAATTAATAGAGAAGAAGCTGAACACGACTTTAGTTTTGTTTAGCCATTTCTTCTTGCACTGAAGATGCTTACCTCTAATGAGATGAACTATGACTGAAATAATAATGAACTGAAATGAAAAGCGTGATTTTGGAAGTGATATTGAAGCTCAGAAGAAGTGGAATACTATTGCTTTGCAGAAGTTACCCTTCATTTAAACCATTATAGTTTTTCAACCCGGTTTCGGCCACGCTCTTTTGCCAGGTAAAGAGCCTTATCAGCCCGTCCAACCAGCTCATTGGATAAATCGCTGGCCCGAAATTGTGTTACACCAATAGAAATCATTGTCTTGCCATAGGAGATATCGCTTCCCTTGTCTGTCAATGTTCCTGAGGAGACCGCTTTGCGAATTTGTTCTGCTACTGTCATACCACCATTAATGCTGGTTGCAGGCAATATGATGACAAACTCTTCTCCGCCAAACCGAGCAACACAATCATTGCCTTTAACACTACGCTTTAACGATGCGGCAACATAGCGCAATACCTTATCTCCAATTAAATGACCATAGGTATCATTAAACTTCTTAAAGTGATCAATATCTAAAAGAAGTAAACAGAATGGTTTGTTAGTTTCACGAGAAGTCAGAATTGAGTGCTCTAATGTGGCATCAAAGGCTTTACGGTTAGCAATGCCTGTCAAAGCATCTATTTTGGACTCTTCTTTAACCTGCTGGAGTTCTTTGCGTAATGAGTCAACTTCAGCAACGATATCAAATATTTGTGACTCAAGACGTTGTTGCGATTTTTCTAAAGAATGGGTTTCTTCTAACAGAGAAGAAGAGTTTTGATTATCTAAAATATCGATAAATTGATGGAGCGTTTCCGTATAGTTAGATAATTGTTTTTCTTCCGGGGAATTAGATTGCTCGATCAATTTATCTAAGTCATCAATTAATAACTGGTTTTTTCCGGAAACATATTCATAACCCAGTTGATAATTATGGGGGTGTGCAGAAATTTTATGTTTAGCCAACAAAGTAATCGTCAGACGTAAGAATTCAGATGTCTTGTTAGGGGTATTTGAATAAGTTATTTTATCTGCCATATATATTCCTTACAACTTGTTTCCAGCATGCAAATTGTATTTATAACTTTTTAAGTTTATATTATTTGTGATTCAGTATTACTGATTTTAAGATATTATACGATAAAATAGTAAACATATCAGTTCTATGATAATTATCAGTATATAGTTTACAACATGATATAAAAACTCAATAATAGAAATCGCTATCATACGGGTCTTCAATTCCTTTCCAGATGATATGATAAACTCCTATTAGTGCTGAAAATTCCTGTGTTTAATTTTGGGATTAACTTTGCGGAATAATAAAAAATGGAAGATAAACTGACTCGACTCTATGACCGAGAGACTTTTTTCAAATTACTTGCTCAGCATATAATGTCAGTCCACGATCATAAGGTGAAGCTGGCACTTTTGGTTATTGATATTAACCGCTTCGATCGAATTAATAAGCTCTATGACTATCCAGACGGTGATCTTGTTTTAAAACAATTTGCCAAATTATTGAATCGGGTAGCCACAGGTTTCTCTCCTACAGCCCCCACACCACCCATCATGCGGGTCCGCAATGGGCGGTTCACTAACCGTAATGAAT
>JAHXIM010000132.1 GCA_025655635.1 gamma proteobacterium symbiont of Lucinoma myriamae
AATAGAATAACAATGAATCTGCTGACACAAAAAATAATAAATAAGCCTTTTAATCACAATGCTGTAAATTGGCTTATAAGCATTGTTTTTCTAATGCTCTCTACTAATATTCTGGCCTCAGAAAATAGTGATTATGAAATTACCTCTCCGCTCTCAGGTGTGATTAAAAATGTTTATGTCGTTAGTGGAAAAATGATTAAAAAGGGTGATGTATTACTTGAGTTTGATGATACCTTAATCAACAGTCATTTATCTGAAACTCAGTCAAATATAAAGCTAGCCAAAGTCAATCGTGAAGAAGCCAAAAAAGAATATGAGCGAGCTGAAGAACTCTATGAAAGAACGGTACTTTCAGATCATGATTTACAACAGGCAAAGATCTTATTAGTTAAAGCCGATGCCCAATATGCAAGTGCTAAAAATAAATTAGTTCATGCCAAATGGGATGCTGGTCATAGCAAATTATATGCGACCTTTACTGGTAAGGTGACTCGTGTTTTTAGTTATCCAGGTCAGTATGTTAATAATCAATTTACTGCGCAGCCTTTATTGCTGATAAAAATGGATTCGCCTCAGTAATTATTTTTATTCCTTATTTAAAGGTTATATTCAAATTTTTACAACTTAGAGTTAAATTCTCTTGCATCTATCACCTTTACCAGCAATTCTACTGGTGTTATGAAGAGCAATCATTATCAAATATCCTTGGAAAGCAGCAATATTAGCGTGATACTACATTGGCCATACAATGAGGATCATCGGCAAAGAAACGCCAACAATAATAATCTCAAGAGGCAATCCCATACGCCAGTAGTCACCAAATCTGTATCCGCCAGGACCAAGTATCAAGGTATTATTCTTATGGCCGATAGGGGTGAGAAAAGCACATGAAGCTGCGACGGCTACAGCCATCAAAAAAGGATCTGGATTAACTTCCAGCTGATTTGCAATATCAAGAGCAATAGGGGCAGCGATAACAGCTGTGGCTGTGTTGTTTAATACATCTGAAAGCGTCATGGTAACAATCATTAAAATGGCAAGCACAACTACAGGCCCATAACCTTCAGCCAGAGCGAGAATATTTTCTGCTATAAGTGCAGTACCACCAGATGATTCCAAAGCAATTCCTATTGGTATCATAGAACCTAACAATACAATGACCGGCCATTCGATGGAATGGTATAATTCTCGCAGGGGAATGATTTTAAAAGCCAGCATAAAAATACATGCAACAGCCAATGCCATTGGCAAGTGAAGCAGACCAAAACTTGCAGCAGCAATGGCACTGGAGAAAATGCCGACAGCAAGCCAGGCTTTATGGCGTTGAATTACCTGCAGGTCTCGTTCTTTTAAGGGCAAACCTTCTAACCATTGACTCACATTTGACAATTGTTCGTCCGGACCAAGCAGCAATAAAACATCACCAGCCTTAATTTCCAGCTTACGAACACGCTCCCGTACTTTCTTTCCCTGTCTTGAAATTCCCAATAAGAATACGCCGTGTCTATAATGCAGCCGCAGTGACTGCTCGGTTCGCCCATCTGCTCGTGATCCTTCTGGTATAGCGATTTCCACCAATGACAAGCCTTTCTCGTTAATCCCTTGGTATTTTTCTGCACCAACATATTCCAGTTGTAATACTCCAACAAAATCATCAATTGAGGTAGCGTCTGTTTCAATGACTAATAGTAAACGTCAATTAAAACCCACCTTCACAATTAGTTTCAGTCAGGTCAGACTATGATCTTCAATTCGCAATCCGGAGATATAAATG
>JAHXIM010000070.1 GCA_025655635.1 gamma proteobacterium symbiont of Lucinoma myriamae
TGAGGGGCTGTTAGGGTTAGTTGCGTCATGTGCTAATCTTGATCCCTATTTATATAAAAATCAAGCACTTTCATTGATCACGGGTATACACTCCTAAATAAAAGTTAAATTTTTGTCACTATTCTGTGTCTGTTTATTAATGATTAGCGTGATCACTGGATTTTTAAAAACACTACATTAAGCACTTATGATTTTTTTACAAATTTAGTCAATATCACAATTTGCTGACCATTCACTCTTCCCTCGATATGTTCTGGATTATCTGCCACTAAAGAAATTCCTCTTACTGCTGTACCGCGTTTGGCAGTGAAACTCGTGCCTTTAACATTAAGGTCTTTGATAATAACAACTGTATCGCCTGCTTCCAGAATAACGCCATTACTGTCTTTGTGCTTCACAGTATCATCATCTGATTCACCTGCAGCTTGTGCCCATGCTAACATATCATCATCAAGATACATCATATCCAATAGATCCTGAGGCCATCCTTCACCACGCAGACGGGTCAACATACGCCAGGCCATTACCTGCACTGCCGGCACCTGGCTCCACATACTATCATTCAAACAACGCCAGTGATTGATATCCATTTTATCCGGATCATCAATTTGCTGCTGACATTCCCGGCAAAGTAGAATGCTCTTATCAGCTGTTGTGTCTGAATTTGAATCTTCATTCATATCATAAACAAGCAGTTCATCTGTAGAACCACAAAGTTCGCATTTTCCACCGCTGCGTTCATTTAGGCTTTTTTCTATTGTCATTTGTGTTTCTTTTTTATATATAAGTAAATTAGCAGCTCTTCTTAAACCACTTCATATGATAGTAGTCGCTCTAAGTTATTAGAATAATACAGCAAGTATACAAAGCAGGGTAACAATAACCCCATATTGGATACAAAATTTTCATATGTCATATGGGTGTAACAAGCTGGTGGGGATTATTGAAGGAGTGGAATAAGTAATATTTTACTGTGAATTGAGCTGTTCTAATTCTGTCAATAATCCTTCTACTAATTGTACACCTTGTTCATCCATATTTTTAGTTAACAGTTTTAAGTCTCTTTCACCATTGATTATTGGCTGTATCATGGCACCAAGGTAGCGCATATCACCGGTTGTTGCGACCATTTGCTCAGCTATCCCGCTCAATGCTGACAGAGCAGTCACATCCCCTTTTGCTGCTGCATCAATCATTTTTGCTAAACCGGGAGCTGCAAATTGTGAATCTTTTTCATCAGTTGTTTTGGGTAATTGGCTTGCGTCCTGTAAACCGACTAAAATAGCCAGAATAATGGCTGCATCTTCTTCATCAAGACCTACTAATAACTTCGTATTGCGAGAACCCGCTAAAATTTTTCGGATACGTGCAACTAAATCAATCCAGCCGTTTTGAGCAGATGATTGTAATACCGGTTCCAACTGAGGTGCTATGGCTTTATTATGACAGGCCATGACGACACTATTAATTAATTGCGCATGTACCTGTGCAATCTGTTTCGTTTTTTCTGGTAATTTTTCCATTATTTAAACTGTTTATTAGCTGACCAAATCAATTGATTTGTCTGGTTATTTATTAATTGCATGGAAAACTGTTCAATGTTTTCCATGCACTGAGTTACTTGTACTGTTTTATTGTTAAACGCACCTGATAAGTAAACATTGGCTGACTGTTTGTCATTAATCGGGTAGCCACAGGTTTCTCTCCTACAGCCCCCACACCACCCATCATGCGGGTCCGCAATGGGCGGTTCACTAACCGTAATGAAT
>JAHXIM010000308.1 GCA_025655635.1 gamma proteobacterium symbiont of Lucinoma myriamae
TTTACCTGAAATTGGAAAATCATTAGATACTCGAATTAATGATAATTTTCAGACGTTCGATCCTGCATTTTCAAGTTGATTGGGTATACTTGTCCCTTATTCAGATCGATTGTTACGATTTTAGCGCCGGACTTTTTAAGCAGGATAATATCATTTTTTGATTTTATTGCACGTCGGTGTAGTAGAAATGGTGATTTTATCCAGGATATGTCCATTTCAACAATAAACATACCCACTTGTAATTCATCAATTGATATTTTTTGCAGTGCAGAGCTCATTTTTTAAATCCGATAAAAATCGTATAGGCTAATAGCATAAATCTATCTCATGAATTGAGTATAGATCAAAAAAGAAAAATGTATATTATGGAGGCCCAACAAGAATAAAATTCTATCGGAAAAAAATTAAAAAAAATATTACAACATTAAGAGAAGCAGGTAAACTCTATATAAATGAAAAGTTAGGATTAAATGGCTATGTAACCTATAAAATAAGTGCTTAAAAACAAAAAATGTTCTACAGAAGTCTTTTAACTAAGGGAATTTAAGTAGGACAAATAGTATATGCCCTAACTTAAAGCATTATTAATAATCTAAGCAGTTTTCAATATAAAACTTAAAACAATAACTGCGTCACACTTTTTTTAGAGTACAAACAAATAATGACTAGGCAATCGTTTGATAATAAATATTTTGTGGGTGGTTACCTTCTGCAAAGAAATACCAGCGTTCTGCCAATAATCCGATATACATTGAAGCTGTTGCAATAGCCAAAATAAGCAGTGATGGTTTAAATAGTGCCAAAACCAATAAGCTCAGTGGAATAGCAAAAACCATCAGCAGGAAAATAGTTTTAATGGATTTTAAAAACAATCGGGTTTTTCCATGAAAGAAATCACGGGTATTCATTGAACCACCCATAAAGCCCATTGATTTCTGCTTAATCTTATTGTGACGTACACCAATAGCTGTTTGAACCGTTGATTTAGGTCTGAGTCGCTTATTTCTAAGCAATGAAGCACCTCTAAAAATAAAGGCTAATATTAATAACACAAAATACCAGCCGGCAAAGAACGAAATCGACACAGGTTGTTTATAATCGGCAAGAAGTGTGGCCAGTGTAAAACCTGAAACCGACCCCAACAGGAGATAATTAATCACAGTCAGAGGACTATGCCATTCCTGCAGGAACTTTAAGCAGGCATAAATCATACCCGTTGCAATATACAACAAGAAGACAAATAGTGTTGTTAATGCGCCAATGACCATAGTCAAATCAATTACTACTGCACCAAAAGTCATCACCGTTACATTCCAGCCCATAAAATGGACAATACCGTATAAAAAGATAAGCCCCATCACCGTGGGCAGAATAATGACTTCACGTGATAACCATGAGGTACGCCACATACTGGCTGCTCGCCATGCTCGCTCAGGACGCCCCAAATGAAAGATTGAAGCAATTAAGCCTAATACTAATAATAACAGAGCAGCCGCACTGCCCAGACTATAAAATTCACTGGTAGTGATTTTTTCAACCACATTTAAAACAGAATAGACTTGTTCAGTGTATATCGCCAGAAAAAGTCCCTGTCCCATACCTATCAGTGTTGTTAAAAAGATAACAGAAAATGCTGGTTGCATACCAGGCTCCTAAAAAATTATTGTTATGTTTATCCTAAAAAACGCAGTAGCCCATGCAACGACATAATATCCAGCACCAAACTTCTCATAATTGAACTGTTTTTCTCTAGGCTGGAG
>JAHXIM010000116.1 GCA_025655635.1 gamma proteobacterium symbiont of Lucinoma myriamae
AATTTGATCAGGAACAATAAAATTACAATTAATGTTGTACGATAATCTATCGATTCATGATGATTATCTTTTTTCAGGATCGACTACTTAATAACGGCTTTAATAATCACTATGAATAGTCAAAAAAATATAATCGTGCAATTAGTATTTTTATTTCGCTGTTAAGCATTCTGTTGTTGTCAGTTGGCTTATCTGCCTGTAAAAAGGAAGAAAAAGGAAGAAAAAGTAAAAACAGTGATTCGGCCTGTAGTCAGCCAGCAGGTTAAAATCCAGGAGAATTGGCAGCAAGCCACCTATGCTGGAGAAGTGAAAGCGCGTTATAAAATGGCTTTAGGTTTTCGTATCGGCGGTAAAATTGTTGAACGTTTTATTGAAGTCGGTGATATAGTGGCACCAGGTACTTTATTAGCCCGTTTGGATACGGATGATTCGATACTTCAATTTATGGAAGCGGAAGGTGCGCTCGCCGCGGCAACGGCCGAAAAAAAGAAAGCAGAACTGGATTTAAAACGCTATACCAAGCTGTATAAAGACAAAATGATCAGTGCCAGTGAACACCTTAGATTTAGCAATAGTCTGGATATTGCCAAGGCTAAAGTCACTCAGGCTAAAGCACATCTTGAAGTGACGCGCAATCAGTCAGATTATACCCATCTCTATGCTGATAAAGGTGGTGTGGTCACCGCTTTAGAAATGGAAGTGGGACAGGTAGTGGTGGCAGGTCAGACAGTGGTTAACCTGGCACTGCCGGAAGAAAAAGAAGTCATTATTGCTGTTGCCGAAAGCCGTTTAGCTGAAATCCGCCATGCTGATGAGACTAAAGTGAGTTTATGGATTGATCCAAAACACTATTATCCGGTGACTCGTACTTATCGGGTTCGTATTAGTCTGTTGGAAATAGATGATAAAGTACAATTGGGCATGACCACCACTGTTTTTATTATTCAGAAAAAAGAAGGCATGGTGGCTAAGTTACCATTAACGTCACTATTTCAAGAAGGGAGCCAACCTGCAGTATGGATATATTCACCAAAAACATCACAGGTACATTTACAGACAGTAGTGATTCTCGAATATCAATATGACTCTGTTTTGATTCAATCAGGCTTAGAAAATGGTCAGATTATCGTTACTGCCGGGGTGCATAAACTGCATTCTGGACAACAAGTACGTTTACTCAAAGACAGTCACCGGTGAACCCTATTAACCTCTCACAATGGAGTCTTCAGCATCGTTCATTGACTCTCTATTTAATTATTGTACTGGCGTTATCGGGTGTTCTGGCCTATCGAGATCTGGGACAGGCAGAAGATCCTGAATTTACCATTAAATTGATGGCAGTTAAAACACTCTGGCCGGGTGCTACAGCGTTGGAAGTGGAAGCTCAGGTGACTGAGCGTATCGAAAAAAAATTGCAGGAAACCCCCTGGCTTGATTATCTGAGCAGTTATTCTAAACCGGGTGAATCAATGATCTTTGTCAACCTCAAAGATTTTACACCACCGGATGAAGTACCAAATGTCTGGTATCAGGTAAGAAAAAAAATCAATGATATTCGCCAGACACTGCCCATCGGTGTGCAGGGGCCTTTTCCCAATGATGAATATGGTGATACCTTCGGTACGATTTATGCTTTTAGCAGTGATGGTTTCAGCTATGCGCAATTCAATGCCATTAACTTAAGGAGAACTGTTTCTTTTTCATCAACTTACAGTTATTATTCTTGCTAACAAATAACAATATTAGGGAAAAGA
>JAHXIM010000057.1 GCA_025655635.1 gamma proteobacterium symbiont of Lucinoma myriamae
TGATTTTTGGTGGTAATATCATGATATTTCACTATAATTTCAATGGGTTATGATTATAGACCATTTTCAACTGATTTTTATAGGATCAATAGCAACATCAACATACCTGGTCGTATCATAAGGTGTTTTATACTCAATGCCCTCAGGAAAACGTTCTTTAAGCTGTTCCATTTTTTGGATAACATTATCTTTGATTTCCAGCGCATTAGAGCCCGCCAGTTGATAGATAGCAATCAATCCTGCAGGCTTACCATTGAGCAGTGCATTCCAGTCATATTTCTCAGCACCTAATTCGATATCAGAAATATCTTTAAGATAAACAAGACTGCCGTCAGGATTATGACGTAACACAATGTAGCCAAACTCCTGAACACTTTTAAGGCGTCCATCAGCCGTTAAGGTATAGGTGATTTGTTGATCTTTATAGCCGGGAACAGCACCAATCTTTCCTAAAGAAGCCTGTTTATTTTGACTTTGCACAGCAGCAATGACTTCCATTGGTGTCATTGCCATGGAATTCATTTTGTCCGGATCAAGCCAGATACGCATAGCATATTTCTTCTCACCCATATTAATGGCTTTACCAACACCGGGAATACGCTTAATTTCATCAAGAATATTGATATTAATATAATTACTCAGAAAAGCATCAGTATGATTTTCATTGCCGGTAAGCGTAACAAGCACAACAATACTGGGTGATTTTTTATCCACACTCACACCTTGTTTGCTGACTTCTTCGGGCAGAGAAGGCTTTGCCAGTTCAACCTTATTCTGCACATCAACGGCAGCAATATCGAGATCATATCCCGGCTCGAAATAGACATTAATATTTGATTCACCGGCACTGGTGCTGGACGATTCAATATAGATCATTCCCTGCACGCCATTGAGCTGATCTTCAATCGGGCGAGTGACCGACTCTTCAACATTATAGGCATTCGCACCGGTGTAATTACTGGTTACAGAAACCGTAGGTGGTGTCACATTGGGGTATTCTTCAATAGGTAAAATAGAAACAGAGACAAAACCAAGTATGACAGTCAATATTGCAATCACCATTGCAAAGACGGGTCGTTTAATAAAAAAAACGGGCGACATAGCGGCGTTCTCTATTGCTTTAAAGGGACAAGGTTGTTGTCTTTGATAATCGCATCAACACCCTTACTGGCAGTGACATCTGTCGGAGTCACTTTGAGATCAGGCTTGAGGCGCATAAGGCCGTTAATAATCACTTGATCCCCTTCTTTCAGGGTATCAAGCTTCATAAGAACAAAAAAACGGGATTCATAAACAGGTTTTACATAAACACGTTGCGCAGTATTCTTGTCATCAACGATGTAAACAAATTTTCCTAACTGATCTTCAAAGATAACCTGAGGCGGTACACCAATAAAAGAAATTTTATCCGTGACAAAAATATTCACATAAACAAATGTACCTGGAAAAATAGTTTTATCTTCATTAGGAAATTCAACACGCATACTAATAGTCGATGTGGCGGGATCCACAGTATTATCGGAGAAATTAACCTGACCAAAGATACGCTCTGCTTTTAATGATTGAGATTGATAATTTAAATCAATATAAGCATCCATCACTTGCGAAGAGTGAAAGCGGTCAATTTTTTGAAAATCTTCTTCACTGGGTGCAACAATGCCATTAACTTAAGGAGAACTGTTTCTTTTTCATCAACTTACAGTTATTATTCTTGCTAATCGGGTAGCCACAGGTTTCTCTCCTAC
>JAHXIM010000256.1 GCA_025655635.1 gamma proteobacterium symbiont of Lucinoma myriamae
ACTAACACGCTTAAGAACCATTGCTCACAAACAAATCCGTGAATTAAGACGTGAACTACCAGGTCACCTTTTATTTGATCACTATCAGAACTTCTGTACTAACGCTCGTGGTAATGAAGGTATGTGCGCCCAGTGTCATGCGGGCTATAACATGAAAGATTCAGACTTTGATTTTAGCAATCAGGACAATATTGACTGTTTGATTTGCCATGAATCTTACGGGTACTTATTATAAAACGCCGACCTCAAAAGGTAACAAAGCCTGCTCTGTTATGTTTGCAGGCAAACCAGCCATTGAATGGGAAAAAGTCGCTCAAAGTGTTGAAATGCCGACACGTAATAATTGCGGTAAATGTCATTTCTATGGCGGCGGCGATAATGTGAAGCATGGTGATCTGTCCTCGGTATTGTTTGATCCGCCAAAAGATGTGGATGTCCATATGAGTCGAGAGGGTGAAGATTTTACCTGTGTTACCTGTCATGTGGGTGAAGCCCATGAGTGGGCAGGCAGTCGCTATGAAATGACAGTTAATGATGAAGTCGGTACGGGGAAGCCCGGTATGCCTCGCGAAACAGCTTCATGTGAAAGCTGCCATAGTGCCGCACCGCACCCAATTGATACTGTGGAGGGCATCAAACTAAATACCCATACCAGTAAAGTCGCCTGTGAAACCTGTCATATTCCAGAAATTGCCAGAGGTGGTGTCGCCACTGAAGTTGATTGGGATTGGCGTACTATGGGCAAACTAAAAGATGGTGAAGGCTTCAAACTTAAGGAATATACTCAGGGTGATGGTCATCATCGTGCGACCTATAAATCCATCAAGGGAAGCTTTACTTACGCAGAAAATCTAAAACCCATGTATGCCTGGTTTGACGGCACCATGAACTATACAACAATTGATACCAAGTTTGATCCGTCAAAGGGTCCTATTGATATTAATAGTTTTTCCGGTTCAGCCAATGATTCCGCCTCACGCATTTATCCATTTAAAAAGATGCATACCACACAACCTTTTGATAAAGGTAATAATACGCTGGTTTATATGTCACTCTGGGGTAATGATGATTCGGCACTTTGGGGCAATTATGACTTTGGTAAATCCATTGCCGCAGGCATGAAGAAAAACGGTATACCTTATTAGCGGTGAATGGGATTATATTGAGACTTTATCCTATTGGCCGGTAAATCATATGGTTGCCCCAAAAGAGAATGCTATGGCATGTTCAGAGTGTCATGCTAAGGATGGAAGACTTAGTCACCTTGATGACGGCAGTCTCTATATCCCGGGTACTCAAAAAAATGAAATGCTTAATATCATTGGTCTGTTGGCTATTTTTGGTACATTAGCCGATGTCTTTGGCCATGGTGCTTTGCGTATTGTTGCTACCAGCATGAGGAAAAAATAATGTCTATGAATACAATCAAATTAGTGGTTTTTAAACGCTTTGAACGTATGTGGCACTGGAGTCAGATGGCTCTTATTTTTACCTTATTGTTTAGCGGCGCAGCAATTTATGGAGTGAATCCCTTGATAAGCTTTGCAGATGCAGTGACTTTGCATACCTGGGCTGCCATTATACTCATTGTGATCTGGTTATTTGCTACTTTTTGGCTTTTCACTACAGGACAATGGAGACATTATCCTAAAAAACGCAGTAGCCCATGCAACGACATAATATCCAGCACCAAACTTCTCATAATTGAACTGTTTTTCTCTAGGCTGGAG
>JAHXIM010000488.1 GCA_025655635.1 gamma proteobacterium symbiont of Lucinoma myriamae
AATGGTTGGATACAATTTACATAGCGGTGATCCTCCTACAGGGGACTTACACCCCATTAGTTTATGCCCATGACGGGCGTACACAAAAGTATTATTTATACTGGCGTAAATACCACCATTCAAAAAATCGTTTCAGCCAGTGAAAAATACGCATACGAGGCATTACAATATTACGTTTTGTTGTTCTCGCTACTAATATTCCAGAATTTTGACTATCGACAATACACAGTAATTCTGCTTTAAAGGTGTGAGTAGCTGTTTGTCCATTAAACTCAGCTAATATATTTTTTACTGCTGCTTCTGCCTGCAGATCAGCCATATGTGCCTGTTTCGGTAACCAGTCTGGTCCAGGGAAGCTGCCCGAATCACCTGCTACATAAACCAGCTCCATAGATTCCACTTTGCAGTAAGCATCAGCACGGATCATTCCACCTGGCGAACGTGGCAGTTCAGTGTTATCAAACCAGCTGTTACCAGTCATACCCGGCATAAAGATAATCAAATCCGCATTAAATTCTCCCCCTTCAGTGATCACACTCTGATCAGTGAACTGCTTCATTTTATGACCCAGGTGAGTTTCAATATCACGGCTTTTCATTTCCTTGAGCAAACCCTTTACAGCTTTAGGACCAAGCCGTTGTCCCGGATTTTCAGCAGGGGTAAAAAAGACCAGCTTAAATTGTTCACGTCTGCCCTCTTTGCGTAATTGACAATCAATACCAAATAAAAATTCAAACATAGGGCCGCCGCGCATAGCGCTCGGTTCTTTGGGATTATCTGAAAATCCAAACGCAATCGTACCTCCATCCAGCGCTGCCAACTTATCTCTTATTTGTACTGCTGCATCAACTCCTTCACAAGGGGTAATAGCATGTTCAATGCCCGGTAAATTTTTAATGAACCGGCCACCTGTACAAATGATTAAGGCATCATTTTCAATTTCTCCCGCACTGGTGACTAACACACGACCATTGTTTTTTAAGCCAATTGCTTCTGCTGCAAGATGCTTAACATTCATACGCTGGAAGAAATTATCCAGAGGAATAATTAAATCTTCCGGTTTTCTCAAGTGACAGGGGATCCAAATCGTACCGGGAAGATAATGAAACTCTGCTTTTGGGCTGATAAGCGTTATTTCGATATCACTATTTGATTTTCGAAGGGTTCTTACGGCAGTAAGCGCAGCAAAACCACTGCCGACAATATGAACTTTTTTCATGTTTTATTCTCTTACGGATTACATACGCAATAATTTAATGTGTGCTAATATCTTTACAGTCTGTTTTTGACACGTTATTTTTTCGAACTATCATACCACTCTGAGTCATATAAAGTTGGTAAGATTGAGCATTTTTCATTGGCATAAAAACAGACTGTCCATAACGCGCATCAAGCCAGGGCAGCCACTGATGTTTCTTTTTTAAAGCCCATAGGTCAAAATCCTGCTTTGTTTCCAGAGTAAACACAGTGGGAAGGGTACTGCGCTGCTGCTCAATATCATGATAGCGGCCAGAAATTCTATCCAGTTGATAATGGCTATCCATACCCAGAAGATTAGCCCAGCCATGCCATTTTATAATGCGCGCATCCACCTGTCATTCATCACCCGATAATAAGTAGTCGATCCTGAAAAAAGATAATCATCATGAATCGATAGATTATCGTACAACATTAATTGTAATTTTATTGTTCCTGATCAAATTG
>JAHXIM010000312.1 GCA_025655635.1 gamma proteobacterium symbiont of Lucinoma myriamae
GTATAGTGGCCAATGGTATCACCTGGTTCAATGATCATATCAGAAAACAAACCTAAACCTGCTTTAACAATGGTTGAGTCTGCCACTGAAAAATGTTCTTCTAAAAATTGAGTCATCTTATTTCAACTTACTCTTTGAGCTGTTCAATTAAATCCCAGGCCTTTTTTTCACTGGTAAATCGCCGGATCGCTCCTTGAGCATTAACCAGAAACCCCTGCCTTTCATCTTTGAGTATAAATTGAATACAATCCCCTTTGGCGATAATGGCTGACATCTGGCCATCCGATATGGCTTTTTTTAATTTAACCCGAGTATAGTGCAACTCCGTGTCATCCGTCACTTTTTTAGATTTTTTTTTTTGCTGTGCTTTGGTGCGCCTGGCTTTTTTTCTCTGCTTTTTTTCTTCAGGTTTTGTTTGAATGGAGAGCAAAAGTTTTTCAATCAATTCACTCTTTGTCTCCAGTTCAACCTGCATCCGGATCAGTTTTTCATTAAGTGTCTGAGTCTTGCTTTGTTGTACTTCAGATTGTTTTAAGCGAACACGGATCTTTTGCAGAGCCAGCTTGTCGGTGTCATACCCCCTTTGAGCTGATGAAACTGTTCAGTTTGTTTAGCCAATTGCCCTTTTAAAGATTTTAGCTCTGCCTCTCGTTTTTGCAATTTATCCGTAATTTTATTTTCACTATCTTCATATAAGTCTTTTAATTCTTTCACCTAAAAATCAAAAATAACCTTGAGTTCCTCCCTGGACAATTGTAAAGCCTGGTTTTCCTCTTGCAGATCAGCCACCCCCCTTTTTTGTATCTTAATTTCTTTGTGGGCAGCTTCTAATAACTGATTGACATCAACGATTGAAATCCTTTCCTGTGTGAGTTCATGCTTTAATGTTTCAAGCTCACCCTGTAATTGGGCATTTTCTGTAGTGATCGCCTTTTCTCTTGTTGTTCTGTCTTTTTTATCCTGTAAGACTTCATCCCGTTCCTTTTTTATGACGTCCAGTTGATGCTCATAGGACTTTTTATTATCCGCTTTAATTTCATTATAAAATTTCAGGGTCATTTCAAAAACACTATCGGGGATCAATTTCGTCTGACCATCTGAGGCTAACTGATCTTTTTGCTGGATGATGGCCACCAGATCATCGGCCACAAAATTCAGATCCTTTTTTAACAGGCTAAGATTCTTGGTGCCCTTCTCAACGCCCATGGCCTGCATTTCATTGCGAATATCAACGGAGGTCGGAAATCCCTGATTCGAGGACATATAGTGAATGGCAGCCGTTTTAACAAAGGCTCTTCGTGTGATTGTTTCACTTCGCATTACTCGACTCCAAAAACACCGTTAAAACTTTTGTTAACCCATGTTTAATCTGATAGAACAGAACTAAATTTATCAATTGATTCATAACGGTACACTCTGAGCGCTCAGAGTGAGCACTGATTGACGATAGACAGACTGGATCAGCAATTTATGTTCATCGGTCCCTTCTCTATCCAATTGCAACAAACTGAAATAACCTAAGTCCCGAGCCTTTTTTTTGGCTAACTCAAAATGTGCGGTAAAATTCTGTTGTACTTTAGCCATTGTCATTCTCCTCTTGTGTGAAAACAACTGATCCGAGCACTGTTCCCATCTCATCAAAACCTGTGCCATTTAACATAACATTTGTTATCGCTTTTCTAAATTA
>JAHXIM010000410.1 GCA_025655635.1 gamma proteobacterium symbiont of Lucinoma myriamae
CAGTTCAATTATGAGAAGTTTGGTGCTGGATATTATGTCGTTGCATGGGCTACTGCGTTTTTTAGGTTCATGAGTGTTCACCATTTTATAGAGTTATAAAACGGAGAAATTTTGAAAATTGACTTTATGTTTGCAAGTCTTTTTTGACTTATTTTTTCAAAATAATTGCCTCAGAGACATATTTTTTGCCTCTCTGCTAATTCTGAAAAAACTTGAGTTATGCCTTAATCAAGTTGGAATGACGCATCTACAAGCACCTTTTTAAAACACTGTTGATTTAAAGGGGAACACTGATGTTCTGGTGATAAAATAGCTTTACGAGATACTGAGGGTTTCATGCCGGCCGTATTAACGGTATCTGATATCTGGCAGGCAGATAAGAAAGTTGAAGCTGAAGCCATTTATGGGACAAGCTCAGAACTGCATCCAGGTGTTGATTACTTAATCAATAACAGTCATTCTCATTATATTGGCGGGCATATAGAAGGTACTGAAGAGCCCTCTCATTTTGATTTTGAAAATCTCTGGTCTTCTCCGGCTAAACTTAGAAACTCATTTAAAAAAAGAGGCTGGCGCAATGTATTAGCATTTCAAACCAGCCAGCCAATGCACAAAGTACACCAGCATATTATCCTCAAGGCAGCACGTGAAGCACAGGCTCATATTTTGATCCACCCTACTGTCGGCACAACCAAGCCAGGAGACCTAGATTATTATGCCCGGGTTCATTGTTATCAGGCAATACAAAAATATTTTCCCAACAATCTTGCTATGATGTCCTTGTTGCCAATGGCAATGCGTATGGCTGGCCCTAAAGAAACGTTATGGCATGCGATTATTAATAAAAATTTTGGTTGCACACATCTTTTTATCGGACCTGATCATGCTTCGCCTCCTGCAATTGCAAATGTTTCTGAACAGCAGACTGCTGAAAAATTTTATGCTCAATCTGCAGCTCAAACCTATGTTGCCGGTTTTGAAGATGAATTAGGCATAAAAGTAATCTCGGCTGAAGAAACTCGCTATGTTGCCGAGCAAAAAACATTCCTGCCTCTTTCAACCATAAAGAAAGAAAATCTCAGCAGTGAAATGCTATCTGATCATGAACTTAAAGAACATTTGCATAATAATAGATCCGTGCCTGAGTGGTTTAGTTATCCTGAGGTATTAAAAGCACTCAGCAGAGCTTATCCAGCTCGCTGTAAACAAGGTGTCACTCTGTTTTTTACCGGTTTATCGGGTTCTGGCAAATCAACACTGGCTAAAATTATCTACGCAAAAATGATTGAGTTAGGTGCCCGGCCTGTGACATTGCTGGACGGTGATATTGTGCGCCATAATTTATCCAGCGAACTGGGATTTTCCAGAAATGATCGTAACATAAATGTCAGACGTATCAGCTTTGTAGCCAATGAAATTACAAAAAATGGCGGTGTGGCAATCTGCGCACCAATTGCTCCTTATACACAAATGAGACGTGATGCTCGTTCACTGATTGAACAATATGGTGCTTTTATTGAAATTCATGTGGCAACTCCTCTGGATGTCTGTGAATCACGAGATAGAAAAGGTTTGTATGCTAAAGCAAGAAAAGGCATTATGATGTGGTTACACTAACCAGGACACTCAATTTCATATAAACTAAATGAAATTGAGGATTAAAAAGTGAACAAGCAAGTAAAACGA
>JAHXIM010000271.1 GCA_025655635.1 gamma proteobacterium symbiont of Lucinoma myriamae
TGAACAAAAACTCGTATCTTTTGGGATCACAGTTCACCCGAGAATGGCTGGAACCGGTGTTATTGGTTCATTGAGAGCAGGTAATAGTAAAAAAAGCATTGCCTTGCGGGCAGATTTAGATGCCTTGCCGATAGTCGAAAAAACAGAACTTGATTATTGCTCAACGCATGAAGGCATGATGCATGCCTGTGGTCATGACGGTCATACGACTATGCTGCTTGGTGTCGCCCAGTATCTGGCGCAACATCAGAATTTTAATAGCACCGTGTATTTTGTCTTTCAACCTGCAGAAGAAAATGAAGGGGGAGGGCGAAAGCTGGTTGAAGAGGGCTTTTTTAAGCAATATTCTATTGATGCAATTTATGGTATGCATAATTGGCCGGGGCTGGAAGTTGGTAAATTTGCCATTCGCAGCGGCCCTGTTATGGCCGCCTATGACGTATTTGATATATGTATTAACGGTAAGGGAGGGCATGCCGCCGCGCCGCATAATACGGTAGATCCAATTACTATCGCTGCTCAGGTTATAACAGCATTACAAAATATCAGCTCACGTCAACAAAACCCCCAGAACGCTATGGTGCTCTCGGTGACTCGTGTTCATGCGGGGGATAGTTATAATGTTATTCCAGAAAGCGCCACATTATCAGGTACGATCAGAACATTTCATCAGAGCGTTCAAGAAAAAATCATGAGTCAATTAACACAGATAGTTGAAGCGATTTGTGAAGCCTATAGCGCAACGGCTGAGATTAATTACCAGCAGCGCTATCCTTCAACCATTAATACAGAAACAGAAAATGCACTATTCGCAGCTATGGATATTGTTGGCAGTGATAATATTATTCGTAATTTTCCACCGAGTATGGGCTCAGAGGATTTTTCCTTCTTACTGAATGAATCCAAAGGCTGTTATGTATCAATTGGTAATGGTGACAGTGCATCTTTACATAATCCATACTATAATTTTAATGATGAAATCTTAACTATCGGCGTGAGCTACTGGGTTACGTTAACACAGATGCAGTTAAGATAAGGCAATAAGCTGGAGTCTAGTGTAAATAAGTCTATGATTTGTACTAAGGGACACAGGACAAATTTATACTTTCTGAAGCCCTAACGGGTACTGTGGTATTAAACACTTAATAAAGGGTAATGCTTATCCATTCTGAACATTTTTTCAAACCGATTTATTTCATCAGTTTTCTTTTGCTATGCATGAGTCTGTTGATAAGCTCTGTCAGCAGAGCAGATGCCAGCTCTCAATTATCCATTAACAACCCCGCTGGAATGATAGGTAACTATTTTTCTGTGCTGTCTGAAACAGATCAACAATTTTCATTAAAACAAGCACAACAGGCTTATCAGCAGGGAAAATTTATGCCTTGGGATAGACCTGTTTTAAGCTTTGGTATTGGTGCAGCACCTAAATGGTTAGTGGTTGAAATTGAAAATCCGACTGAAAAAAATCTCTCTCGTCGTCTTGTTATTGAGAATTCATGGCTTGATAAAGCAGATATTTATATTTTGCACAATAAACAAATTACCAGACAATTGCATCTTGGTGATATTTATCCTTTTGTGTACGCCCGTCATGGGCATAAACTAATGGGGTGTAAGTCCCCTGTAGGAGGATCACCGCTATGTAAATTGTATCCAACCATTT
>JAHXIM010000021.1 GCA_025655635.1 gamma proteobacterium symbiont of Lucinoma myriamae
AAATGGTTGGATACAATTTACATAGCGGTGATCCTCCTACAGGGGACTTACACCCCATTAGTTTATGCCCATGACGGGCGTACACAATACCATCCCACTCAATAGTATGAGTGGCTGTTTTTAAACGCACAACAGCTTCTAATGACAGTGCTCCGGGAATACGTTGATGTGTCTCTGATTCTTTTGTTTCATGGGTTTTACCCATTAATGGCCGTAGAGTACCAATGGTCAGTTGGGCGTTGATTTCAGCCGTTTTAATATCATCTG
This sequence comes from gamma proteobacterium symbiont of Lucinoma myriamae, assembly GCA_025655635.1. GTDB lineage: Bacteria > Pseudomonadota > Gammaproteobacteria > GRL18 > GRL18 > GRL18. The sequence goes on from JAHXIM010000021.1 coordinate 268, forward strand.
CGCTGAATAATATTTGCCCTTTATTAACAAAGTGAGCGACATGACTTTTCACTTCTGTCACACGAACATCAAATGGGGCCTGAATTCGTGTGTTGGATAGTTCATATTCAGCCAATGCTTTTTGTGCCTTGAGTACATCCCGCTCAGTTCTGTTTATTGCCGCAGCATTATGCAGATTTTGTACTTTAGCCTCTGCTGAATAAACCTGTAGTTGAGCCTCATCAACTGCGGATTTGGCTATAGCTCCTTTTTGACTCAAGCCGTATTTATCCTTGAGATCTTTGTTGAGCAGCTGCAAATTCAGTTCATCAATGACAATGGATGATTTAATCGTTTTTTCTTTTATTTCAGATGCTTTTACCTGAGCATCGATCTGTTCCAGAGTTAATCGATAACTGGTATCATCAATTCTAAGTAACTCAGTTCCCGCTTTGACAAGATTACCATCTTCAAGCTGTTCAGACTTCCAGGCTATTTTCCCGGAAACTTCAGCAACAGCATCCCAGGTTTTTCCTGGAACACTGGTCCCATAGCCGAAAGCTTTTGGCTGAACAGTCATTGTCGATATTGTTATCACTCGCACTTTGACCGGCTTTTCAAAATAGGCCACTTTTTCAATGGGTTTTTTTAAAAAATAAGCAAATATCACAATAGCAATTGCAATAATCAGAGGCGGTATTATTAACAGCTTATTTTTCCATGTAGTCATTGTCATCACCTGAAACCTGAAATACTTTTTTTAAATTAGCATAGCACAAAAAATGTTTCCAGCAATGGGTGAAGGTCTTAACCTATATCATTGCTCTTATTAGGGTGAAAGGTGTATCTTTTAATAAAATCGTTGAGAAATTCAAAGGACATATTCGAATGAATTATCTTCCAAAAAACTTTCAGCACAATATACTCATAGCAGCTCTAATAGCGCCCCTCTTTGTTTTGCCTGCATCGGTGTGCGCATATGATAATATTCCTTTTGGACCCAGTGCTATTTTCAATACCACATGTGCACGATGTCATGAAGGGGAATGCAGTGGAAGAATGAGTTTCCACTTGCCGGAGAAAGCCGCAAATCAACATATTCGTCGTCATGGCGGTGAGCTGTCACCAGAAAATATTCGGCAATTATTCAAGCTTTTGCGTTACATGAAGGAAGAATGCAGTTTCTACCCCACCACGTTTGCCCTTATGAACGATCAGACATGGGAGCGTGAGATGTTGAATAAATTTCGGTCTCCTTCCAAACAGGCTTATTTTATGCCTCTGGGTCTTCTGGAGCCTGGAGTATATCAATTAATATTTAAAGAATTTAATACTACAAATTCCTGTGTAGAAATTATCAATGATGAGTTTGATTTCATTGATAATGAAAGTCTGACTGGCGGGCATGGTGAAAAAAA
>JAHXIM010000461.1 GCA_025655635.1 gamma proteobacterium symbiont of Lucinoma myriamae
ACCATAGACATCATCGACAACCCGAACGATACCAAAAGCACCCGCTTTAACCACTGCCACTGCATGCAGCAAGGCACTCACCGGTGCCGGGGCTATCATTGCCTGAGGCAGCCAGCCATGAAAAGGAACCAGAGCAGCCTTAACACCAAGACCTGCAATCAGCAATACAAAAATAGCAATAAGTGCCATCCGGTGCTTAGCAACCAGGTCTGAGACAAAACCGCCATAAGAAAATTCCAGCGAACCGGCTAGTGTATAAAGCCAGACAGTTCCTATCAATATCAGAACACCACCGGCCATAGTGTAGATCAGATAGGTGCGGCCTGCCCGCCTCGCCTCCTCAGTACCACGGTGTACGATAAGCGGATAGGTGGTCAGGGTCAGCAGTTCATAAAAAAGCAAAAAAGTAATCAAATTGCCGGCCAATGCCACACCGACGGTTGCCGTCACACATAAGCTGAAAAATCCAAAAAAACGACTGCGATGCGGTGAGCCTTCTAAATATCCAATGGCATAAACAGTCGTCACCAGCCAAAGTACAGTAGACAGTGTCACGAACAGAATGGAAAGCGCATCAGCACGTAAAACCAGATCCAGACCGGGTAATAAGAGCATTCGAAATTCATAATGGTGGCCGTGAAAAAACACACCCCAGCTCATCACTCCAACCAATATGAGCTTAAACACGGCACCGGCCAGATTCAAGGCAATACGGGTGACAGTACGTTCCTCCGGAAGAAAGAAAATCACAATTCCCACGAATAGAAAACTGAGCACAATCAACAAGGGTAATGAAGCGTCCCAGTTCATCCTGCAGCTCCCTCAGCAAATGGTAAACCAATATCCATCAATGCCAGCGGCCAGGGTGCAGCCAGACCCAACAGGATTGCCGCTAATGCCAGCACCAGAGCAGTCCACTCCATATGAACAGGCACCCTCCTTGTTTGATGTGACACTCTGGATTGAGTAAATGCATAACCAATTACTTTAAAGATATAAGCCGCAGCCAGTAAACCACCCATAATGATGATGATCACCAGCCACCATTGACCAGAATGTATTGCTGCCTCCAACAATAACCATTTGCCGATAAATCCGCCGCTGGGTGGCAGCCCCATAATACTGGCACCAGCCAGGGCAAAAGCGGCTGAAGTCAGAGGCTGATATTGCACCACATGGTCAAAATCCTTAATGCGATCATGTCCGCCAAAATGAAGTATATTTCCCGCAGCCATAAACATGGCAGTCTTGGCCATGGCATGGGATAACAGCAGAAAAAGAACAGCCTTCCAGGCAATATAACTTCCCAGCGGAAAAGCCAGAAATAAATACCCTATCTGTGCAACGGTTGAATAGGCAATCAGCATTTTGAGTCGCGTCTGGTGCAGTGCCTGAATCCCACCCCAAAGAATGGCAATTGAGCCCAGTAAACCCAACAATTGTCCAAGTGCAGTACCACCAACGGGAAAAATCTCCAGCCACATACGTAACAGAATATAAAATGACGCCTTCACCACCAGTGCAGACAATAGTGCGCTGACTGGTGCCGGGGCACTGGTATGGGCTGGCCAATGCCATTAACTTAAGGATTCAACCCACTCTTTTGTAAGCCATATTGTACTTGGGTCTATTCCAGCGATTTCGTTTGTCTACTCTTAT
>JAHXIM010000220.1 GCA_025655635.1 gamma proteobacterium symbiont of Lucinoma myriamae
TAATACCGCGGGCCATCAGTTTATGAAAAATAAACACTGGACCTGGGATTATAAACACCCTAAAACGGGCCAGCATCTTGGCAAAAGTGTCTAGACAATTTGGGGTGGAATAGACTTTGATTTATTTTTTTTCAGACCTGTTATTATAAATATGTGATATTATAAAATTCTTTATACTTATATTGGAAATGCATATTATGTCTAAACTTATATAGTTAACTCTGATGGTTTTATCGCTTACTGCTTGCGGCGGGCGGTGGTGGTGGTGATATTAAAACAACCACCAATACTACAACTGTGGGACAGGAGCTTATGGACTTAAAGAAAAGCCATGAACAAGGGATTATTACTGATAAAGCCTTACAATAAGGCTAAAGAAAAAATAATGGATCGTTAAAATATAATTATTTTATGTGCTTTTCTGATAATTTAACCAGGCATTTTCAACTGCATGGTTAAATTCTATTGTTGATGAAGTTGTTGACTGAGTGATCAGGATTTCTTCAAATAAGGTGCGAATAGCGGGAATGTGTGCTTCAATTGAGTGATCTTCCCATTGTCTTTTTTTCATATATTTTGATAGTTTTACATAGGTTGCAGCAACCATATTATAAGCTGTACTTATTTTTCCCTGTTGTGCATGTGAATTGACCTTGTTAGTAATCGTTTGAGCATGGGCTTCTACATCTTTTAGTGTTTCTGCACTAATTTAGTTTCTTTTGTAGTTGAACAAAAGATGGTTGTAAAAATGCAGCACGTCTTTTACGTTTTATCTTGCCTTTTGAACAGCCTTTATTAGTGAATTCAATCGTGCCATCAGGTTGAACACATTGAGATATACTTCCAGCCATAACATTATGACTGATGAGTATTAAGGTACTTAATATGGCTAGCAGTGGTGTATTCATAGGATCCTGTTGGTTTCAATATCACAGATTAATATGGCTAGGAGCCTGTCCGAGAATAGAATGCCTACTGCGGAAAAGCTGATTTTGGCCATATTTTCCTATCATTTTCATTTAATAGAACAAATATTGGCTTCAAATGATAGAAAAATCTGACTCAAAACAGCTTTCCCTCGCTACGACTTCTATTCTCGGACTGGCTCCTAGTATAGCTGAAAGAATAATTTTGAGTGGAAATTTAGATGAATTTTTATGCTTTATCATTTAATTTTAGGTAATGATCACACTTTAAGCTATTAATTTAAAAATAAATTCTCTTTTTTGTTTTTTTATTGGCACATGTTTGTGATGAAATATAAAATAGAGCAGATTAATATCATGATTTTGTCATTGAGGAAGTATGGCAGTTAAAAATAAAAAAATATTAGCACAAAATATAGTTGTTGGTATGTACGTGTCTGCTCTTGATCGTCCCTGGATAGAAACAGATTTTCTTCTTGAAGGTTTTTATCTGGAAAACGGCAAAGATGTTCAAAGAATTCAGCAACTTTGTGAGTATGTGTATATTGATGTTGAGTTAACAAATGAACGAATCAAAATCAACTCAGCAGAACCGTCATTATTTTCAAAAATTAAAAAAATTGCCACGACCGATGTAAGTTAACAGAAGGTAATCCCCCGGCTCTGCTGGGGTGACTATCAAAGTTTGACAAATACGGGATTCATCGTAAGTATCTTTATCTGAGAACCG
>JAHXIM010000504.1 GCA_025655635.1 gamma proteobacterium symbiont of Lucinoma myriamae
TATTGTAACATTTCTGGTCTTTATGGTCACTCAAAAACAGGGATAAATCCTTATATTTCAAATAGATAATATGTTTTTCAGGGCTGACTAAGTATAAGCAATAATATAAGCGGGCATGGCTAGCGGTAATAACAGTGCCCATTGAAAAAATTTCCGGCCGGGAAATTCACAAAGGCTGGTGAGCCAGGCGGTTGTGATACCGATACTTAATGTGCCGAAACTGACTCCAAACATCAATAATAGAGAGTTAATAATATAATCAGCGAGTACCGTTTCAACAAGATGGTTCCAGACTTCATTTGAACCGTGAAAAACAAAACTAAAGACCGTGATCACAGGTACTGCAAAGAGCAGGGTAATAGTTACAATACCCAGTAGCCAGCGATCAGTCATTTTACTTAATAACACGTTCAAGAAAGATTACTTCCAGCCAGCTCGATCCATTATCTTAACGGCTTCAGCATTATTCACATCCAGCTGGCTTAGATTAATAGTATCAGCTTTAAAATCCCCCCAGCTTTTGAGCAGATCACTGGCAGCAACATCTTTACGAACAGGGTATTCAAAATTGACATCGGCATACCAGCGTTGTGCTTTTTTGGTAACCAGAAACTCAATGAGCTTTTGTGCATTGGCGGTATTTTTTGTATGTTTGGTGATACCGGCACCACTGATATTGACATGAGTACCACGATTAGTCTGATTGGGCCAGAAGATAGCCATGGCTTCAGCTGCTTTTTTCTGATCTGCTTTTTTTCCTGTAATCATTTTTCCAAAATAGTAGGTATTGGCAATAGCAATGTCACATTGACCGGATGCAGCGCCTTTTATCTGATCCCGATCACCGCCTTTGGGTTTGCGTGCAAAATTTTTCACAAAGTCATTAGCCCATTGCTGTGTTTTATTCGGGCCATCCACTGCCAGCATAGATGCCAGTAATGATTGATTATAAATATTATTGGATGAGCGGATACAGATACGGCCTTTAAATTTACTGTCTGCCAGTGCTTCATAGGTGGAGAGTTCTTCAGAATTAACAGCTCCTTTGACATAAAAAATAGGTCTGGCACGCATGGAAAGTCCGTACCAATAGCCTTCTGGATCACGAAGATTATCGGAGATAACACGATTGAGTGCCTCAGACTGGATTGCCTGCAGTACATCGGCAGATTTGGCACGATATAAGCGACCGGCATCGGTGGTAATAAATACATCAGCATAAGTATTTCTGACTTCTGATTTTATTCGCTGCAGCAGTGCATCAGCCTTACCGGTAATGAGGTTCACTTTAATACCGGTTTGCTGAGTGAATTCATCTACAATAGGTTTAATAAGTGCTTCTTTTCTGGCTGAGTAAAGGTTAACTTCTTGTAGGCTTTGTGTTGCATAAAGTGGCAGAGAAAACAGGCAGCATAAAAAAATACTTAAGATAAATGAGCAGGGGTTAGTTTTTAAACCTTTTTTTAAAGACATGTTTGAGAATCCTCTTTGCTAAGTTGATAAGTCAACATTAATTCATCTTAAACACCTAATTGCAAATGATAAGTGTTATCATTTGCAATTAGGTGTTTAAGATGAATTAATGTTATTTGTAATAGGTGGAATAAGTTGAATCAGTTACAATTCTTGTTAGAGGCTTAGCAGAAAAAATG
>JAHXIM010000420.1 GCA_025655635.1 gamma proteobacterium symbiont of Lucinoma myriamae
TATTTTGTATTAGTTCCAAACGATAGGTATTTTGTCGTTTAGGGAGCTATACAAATTATTTTTGTCGTGTTCTCTGCTATACAGCTCCTTTCTCTAATAGTACAGCTGTCTGTTAAAAACTCAAATGTTAGTAAACAGCCCAGGCAGCTACGGCAATCCATACCAGTCCTTTAATAAGGAAAAATAAAAATCCTGCTATGCCTGCCTGCTGCACCCAGTTAATTGTCTGGTTGTTTTGAAGTTTTTTATGTGTTGTTGATTGCATTGTATTGACCTTGTATCAGGTTGAATTAAGGAAGTACGATAAAATCTGATACCTGTGCTTTCTGTGGTTGATTTATTACTTTTGTTGTAACGACTTCAGCGCCAAAGTCCAGAACTTGCTACCAGTTGAAATTATCAGGATTTTTATCGTCATGAGTTGTTAAAGTCTTTTGTTGCGGCATTATTTCTCTCCTGTTTGAATGCAAGGTGTCAAAGAGACACCTTGCTGTTGCTCTACAATGTTTTAACTGATCAAGCTACAGACAGAGCCCTTTAGCAACACCTATACCATATGCAGGATCGGCCTTCATAAAATGAAGAATCTGACGCTCTTGTATTACAAGCGGCACATCTTGTATGGAGGCAACAATGTTGCTGATTAAACGTGCCTGGGCGGCATCATCCATTAAGCGAAACAGGTTGCCGGCTTGTGTGTAATGATCAGTTTCCAGACGATGATCATAACGATCGGCATCACCGTTGATGCGTAATGGCGGTTCACTATAACTGGCATCATCCTCTGCACCACCGAAGCTGTTGGGTTGATATACCGGTGCGGCACCACCGTTGCCGTCAAAACGAGTCTGACCATCACGATGATACGTATTGACAGGACAACGCGGCTTATTCACTTCCAGTGCCGCATGATTGACGCCAACACGATAACGCTGGGCATCCGGATAGGCCTGTAAACGTGCCTGCAGCATTTTGTCAGGTGATGTCCCAAAACCAGGTGGTAAGTTTCCCGGGCTAAAGGCCGCCTGTTCTACCTCAGCAAAATGATTAACCGGATTACGGTTCAACTCCATGACCCCCACTTCGATTAATGGATAATCAGCTTGTGACCAGACCTTAGTCAAATCAAACAAATTAATATCAAAGATATCAGCCTCAGCCTCTGTCACAGGCATGATTTGCATATTCAGTGTCCATTTTGGATTATCTCCGCGAGCAATGGCTTCATACAATTCCTGGCGATGATAATCGGGGTTTTGAGCTGCAATTCTGCCTGCCTCTTCAACGCTCATATTTTTAATACCTTGTTGAGTCTTTAAGTGCCATTTCACCCAATAATGTTGACCAGCCTTATTCCACAGACTAAAAGTATGACTTCCGAAGCCATCCATGTTGGCCAGTGTGGCGGGGATACCGCGATCACCAAATAACCAGGTCACCTGATGTAAAGACTCAGGGCTAAGAGACCAGAAATCCCATTGCATGGTGCTGTCACGTAATCCGCTTACCGGATGGCGTTTTTGCGAATGGATGAAGTCCGGGAACTTGCTGGGATCTTTAATCCTATAAAAATCAGTTGAAAATGGTCTATAATCATAACCCATTGAAATTATAGTGAAATATCATGATATTACCACCAAAAATC
>JAHXIM010000381.1 GCA_025655635.1 gamma proteobacterium symbiont of Lucinoma myriamae
TTATCACTTGTTTTTGATTCAAATTGATATCATATTTTTGTAACGACCGATAACAATATGATCATGAACAATAAAAATAGAATCAATATTTTACGATAATCTATTGTGTCATTGAGATTGTCTTTTTTCAGGGTCGACTAAATACTTTCTGTAACTGATGGTTTGAATAGCCGCCCGGCCATAAGTGCTTTCTGCCTTCTCTGGCAGGATAGCCAGCCATTAATGGTCGAGTGACGGGAGACATATGACAGTCCTGACAGACAAAACCTTTGGCAGACCATAATCCGCTATTGGATTCCATGCCGGTACTGCATACGCCTTCATTCATCAGTGAAAAATCTTTACTGGGTACTTCATGGCATTGCTGACACAGGCTTTTTTTCAGAAATTTTTCATCATAGGCAACAGGGTGAGGGGCATCTAATGATCCCTTTTTATAAGGGCCGTAGATAATGCCATCTTTAAGATGACAAGCAGCACAAGTGACACCTTCTTTTTGTAATTCAGGATCAAAATCAGGATTAGCGATGCTTTTGAGAGCACCCCATGTGTCAGGATAGTCCACTGATTCAGAGGATAAAATAACAGGTGATTGGTTTAATAATGGCGTATGGCAGACAAGGTAGGTGGGATCACCCTTGTCTTTTTTTAAATAGGCGGTAAAAAAAGGATCGATAAATGCTTTGGAATGCAGGGAAGTTTGCCATTCCTGATATATTTCACTATGACAAACACCACAATCTTCGGCTTTTAAGGAGACAAGTTCTTTGGGAATAGCCTGCTGAGGGATAAACTTTGCTGTATTATCTGAAAGTTGATAAATGCCTTTGGGGTTTAATAAAAAGACAATAACTAACAGAACAATTATCAGACTAAGAATAATAAGAATTAATTTTTTCATGATTTTTAATGCTAAGATAGCCACACACTTGGAAATGCACGTTTTGTAGTGGCGAATTTATTCACCCCTACAAAAAAATAGGCATAATGAAGTATCTTAGCTGTAATCCTTTGAAGCTATAAGCCTTTTTTATTTACGTTGGCTAAATACAGGTTTTAAACGTTCTGCCATATTACGTAACAATTCCTCAGTGGTAGACCAGTCAATACAGGCATCAGTAACGGATACACCATACTTCAGTTGGCTAAGATCATCGGGAATAGATTGATTACCCTTATGCAAATGGCTCTCCAGCATAATACCGATAATTGAGGTATTGCCTTCTAAAATTTGCTGTACCACATCATTAGCCACCAAAGGCTGTAATTCAGGTTGTTTAGCAGAATTACCATGACTGCAATCGACCATCAGGTTCTTAGGTAAATCGGCATCAGCCAGTGCTTTTTCTGCCAGGGCAATACTCACCGAATCATAGTTAGATTTTTTGCCGCCACGTAAAATAAGATGTCCACAAGTGTTACCGCGAGTTTGCAGTTGTACTACCTGACCTTGCTGATTAATACCGAGAAAATGATGAGCCGCAGAAACGGAATGCAGGGCATTAATGGCAACACCAAGATTACCGTCAGTACCATTTTTAAAACCAACAGGCGTTTATCCTAAAAAACGCAGTAGCCCATGCAACGACATAATATCCAGCACCAAACTTCTCATAATTGAACTGTTTTTCTCTAGGCTGGAGC
>JAHXIM010000349.1 GCA_025655635.1 gamma proteobacterium symbiont of Lucinoma myriamae
TGTCAATATGTCCATTATCATTATGTCAGGACTGGCATTTGCTTCTGTATTAACACTGATTGTCGTTCCGGTATTATATTCCTTCTTTTTCAAGATAAAATACAGGGAAGACGTTTGATTTCTTTTTGTTTAACCTAAGTTGATTCATTTATTTTGCTCTTAGCTTTTTAAGTTGGCTAAGGGCTTCTCCTGTAATCTATAGGGGAAGTCATGGGCGCTATAGGATTCAATCAGCTTATATCACACATCGATATTCATCTATTATTATTGTTAAATAACTCGTAAAGGACAAAAGAGTAAAATGCCATCAAGTTATCGATTTGGAGACTATCAACGTGAGCTTGGAGCCGGTCACGAGACGATAAGTTTAAATCGTCTTTCCCACAAGTTGGAGAAGGATGCTCAAGGTAATGTTATTCCGCATAAGCGTTCGCCAAAAAATTAAAGCCTGACGAAATGTTTCGTTTGTTGCGACCCTATATTTCTGGGCGCTTTATGGAACAGGTAAAGGCCGTTGTACCGCTTGCTTTATACATGATTTTATTTCAGATATTAATCCTCCGACAGTTTTCTTCAGACTACTGGGTCATGACGGGTGGGCTATTTGCTGTTATTGCTGGTTTAATGTTTTTTATGGAAGGTCTCAAGCTTGGACTTATGCCCTTTGGTACTGTTATAGGCTCTACTCTACCTCGTAAATTATCCCTGCCGATGGTGTTAATTATTACCGCATTATTAGGCATTGGGGTGACCTTTGCTGAGCCGGCAATTGGTGCGCTTAAGGCGGCAGGTCAGAATGTGTCTGTTGAGCAAGCGCCTTACCTCTATGCCTTACTGAATGATTGGTCAGACATACTTGTGCTGGTTGTGGGTGCCAGTGTGGGGCTGGCTGCGGTGCTGGGTACTCTGCGATTTGTTTATGGCTGGAGCCTGAAGCCAATCATATATCTCGCTCTGATACCGGTATTAGCATTAACCCTGTTTGCATCAACTGATGCGGATCTAAAGAATATCATTGGTCTGGCATGGGATTGTGGTGCGGTAACCACCGGGCCAGTGACTGTGCCGCTTGTTCTCTCCCTGGGTATCGGTATCGCTGCCGCTGCCGCTGCCGGGAAAGGTGACTCTGAATTGTCCGGCTTTGGTATTGTTACTCTGGCTTCCCTGTTTCCGATTATCGGGGTGTTTTTATTGGCGTTTTATGTTTCAACCCTTTACTCACCTGCAGAAATTATTGCCGCATCTCAACTCAATGCAACGATGGCAGATACTGTGTCACTTGCCTGGTATGAGCGTAGCCCATGGCAGGAGATTGTTCTGGGTGTCAGAGCGATTGTGCCGCTGGTACTCTTTTTGTTTTTTGTCTATAACGTGGTTTTAAAAGCAACCCTGCATAACAAGAGTGAAATAGTTTTTGGTATTATTCTCACTATTATCGGTATGTGTATTTTTAATCTTGGACTCACTTATGGTCTTTCCATGCTGGGTGGTAGTCTTGGCAATCAGATCCCTTCGGCCTTTATGGCGATTCCCGGCATGGAGAACTGTTGTGGTCTAATAGAACTGGATACTTTAATAAGAGATAATAACTATCAATTATTGAGGTGTCAAAATGGGACAGAAACGAACATAC
>JAHXIM010000339.1 GCA_025655635.1 gamma proteobacterium symbiont of Lucinoma myriamae
CTCCAGCCTAGAGAAAAACAGTTCAATTATGAGAAGTTTGGTGCTGGATATTATGTCGTTGCATGGGCTACTGCGTTTTTTAGGATAAAGCTAATACAGTATTACATACTTCCCCCGAAAAACTCTGTACACAATTATTAAACACCTCGATAAATGCCGGCTCAAAACACTGGCTGGAGCACTGGAAACAAGCAGAGCAAGAATCAGAAAACCATATCAGGCAATCTTGTGAAAATGACAAAACCTTATTTGAAGGCCATGTCATTAGCTGTCTGCTCAAGCATATCCCTGACAAGAGTATCCTGTTCAGTGGTAATTCAATGGCAATACGTGATTTTGACACTTATATCACCCGAACCTCTGCTCATGAAAAACAACTTAATTTCTTCGCAAATAGAGGGACAAGCGGCATTGATGGCAATTTATCCACCTTTTTCGGACTTTTAGCAAATCAAAATAACTATGGTGTTGCTCTGCTCGGTGATTTAACTTTTTATCACGACATGAATGGTTTGCTCATTTGTAAGCAATTAGTGGAGCAAGGTTTGTCTGCTACCATTATAGTGGTGAATAATAATGGCGGTGGCATTTTTAATTATTTACCGCAACAGCAATTAAATGATTTTGACAAGCTCTGGAAAACAGAGACAAACCTTGACTTTCAACACAGCGCCAAACTTTATAGCTTAAATTATCACAGAATCAGCACACAAACAGAACTTAAAAGTACTCTGCCTGAGGCATTGAAACTACCTGGCATTCAATTAGTGGAAATTATTATCGATCAGCAAACTAGTGTAGAATGCCATAAACAAATTTAATTGCATAAATTAATTACAATTACTGAGCACCTATGACCTGGAATACAATAAACCAGTATGACTTTAGCGACATACTCTACGAACATGGTTCAGATGAACAGGCCGGTATCGCCAAAATAACCATTAACCGGCCAGAAGTACGTAATGCCTTTCGCCCGGAAACCATTTCAGAATTAATCGAAGCCTTTCATCATGCTCATTATGACGGCAGTATCGGAGTGATTATTTTTACCGGGGCAGGAGATTTGGCCTTTTGTTCCGGTGGTGATCAAAAAGTCCGTGGTGAAGATGGCGGTTATAAAGACACTCAGGGCACAAACCATCTTAATGTACTGGAATTGCAACGCCAGATCAGAACCCTGCCCAAGCCGGTAGTTGCAATGGTTGCCGGTTATGCTATTGGCGGCGGTCATGTATTGCATTTACTTTGCGACCTGACCATAGCTGCTGACAATGCCCGTTTTGGTCAGACCGGTCCCAAAGTCGGCAGCTTTGATGCTGGCTTAGGTGCTGGTATTATGGCTCGAACGATTGGTATAAAAAAAGCAAAAGAGATCTGGTTTCTATGTCGTCAATATGATGCTCAGGAAGCTTTGGATATGGACTTATTAATACCGTAGTACCATTGGATCAACTTGAGGCTGAAACAATATCCTGGTGTCAGGAAATGCTGCAGCACTCCCCTACTGCTTTACGAGTGCTAAAATCAGCATTTAATGATGTGGTTACACTAACCAGGACACTCAATTTCATATAAACTAAATGAAATTGAGGATTAAAAAGTGAACAAGCAAGTAAAACGAAG
>JAHXIM010000471.1 GCA_025655635.1 gamma proteobacterium symbiont of Lucinoma myriamae
TTTGATCAGGAACAATTAAATTACAATTAATGTTGTACGATAATCTATCAATTCATGATGATTATCTTTTTTCAGGGTCGACTAATTATATTATGATAGATATTTATGTGACTTAATAGCAGGTAGTTAGTATTTTGAATAGTAGTCTTATTATTGGTATTGTTATCGTCTCTGTTGTGGTTTATTTCCTGGCAGTCTGGTGGACTAGAAAGTGGATGATTAAAAATCAGGTATCCTGCTTCTGGCGTAGTCTCTTCTTAGCTGTGTTTCTGGCACCGGGATTAATGCTTTATGGTGAACATGCCGGTTTTCCCCTGCCTTCTCTTGCCTGGATGTCCGCGGCAAGCAATGCTTATAGCTGTATACAAAATTCTCTGTTTTGCTCGATTAAACTCAACCTGTTTTTATCAGTTTTGCCCTTTATCGCCACATGGACCTTTGTTTATTTGATGTGTAAGGTTCCGAATAAAGATAAAGAGTGATTATTGCCTGTTACTAATTATAATTTTATTGTAGCTACTCAGCGTGTATTTCTAAATAACACTTGATAAGCACATGGTCACTTATTTTAAATAGGACTGATATTCATTTCTTAGTTTGGCTACTTTAGATGAGATAACGGCCTGACAATAACCATTTGTCGGATTGAGCCGGAAATAATCCTGATGATATTTCTCTGCTTCATAAAAAATGTCTAAAAGTTTTACTTCGGTCACTATTGGGTTCGCCCAGGCGCCGCTGGCATCTAATTGAGCAATGTAGTCTTTGGCCAGCAATAATTGCCCATTATCATGACACAGAATCGTTGAACGATATTGTGTGCCGGTATCAGCACCCTGACGGTTTAATGTGGTTGGATCGTGAAGGGTAAAAAATACTTGTAATAGTGTTTGGAAATCAATAATATCGGCATCAAAAGTGATTTGAACCACTTCAGCATGACCCGTTGTGCCAGTGCAGATTTGTTGATAAGTCGGATTTTCAATTGTTCCGTCAGCGTATCCTGAAACAACGTTTTTAACGCCCTTTAGTGCTTTTAGTGTCGCATCCAGACACCAAAAACATCCCCCGCCAAGTGTTGCTGTTGCCATAATGATTACCTTTTTTAATATGAGACAAAATTAATTTTCTACTATAAAGAAGTAGTGTCTTTGGCAAGTTTATTAAAGTCTAATTGCGTTCATTAAGCCGTATTCATGAGCGGGTAAGTAATTATTTGATTTCTACCATTTTCCTTAGCATGATAAAGTGCTTTATCAGCCTGATTAAACAGGGTTTTAAAATTAGAGTTTTTAATGGTACTGGCAACACCGACACTAATTGTTATTTTAATGCCTTTAATGTAATTATTTTCAACTTTGGCTCTTAGTGCATCAGCTTTTTTTAGTGCATTTTTTTCGCTTGAATCAGCCATTATGATGACAAATTCTTCACCACCGTAACGGATAATTAAGTCTTCAGAACGAAAAGCATTTGTAATGAGTTGAGCCAATTCTTTTAGTATATCATCTCCTTTAGTATGACCGTAGGTATCATTGATCCTAAAAAACGCAGTAGCCCATGCAACGACATAATATCCAGCACCAAACTTCTCATAATTGAACTGTTTTTCTCTAGGCTGGAGC
>JAHXIM010000361.1 GCA_025655635.1 gamma proteobacterium symbiont of Lucinoma myriamae
TATAACATTTCTGGTCGATCTGGTCACTCAAAAATAGGGATAATTCCTTACATTTCAAATAGATAATATGTTTTTCAGGGCTGACTAAGTAAAGGTCGTTAAGTAAAAAATTGAGTAATAAAACATGTATTCTTTAAGTTATTACATCCCGCCTGATGCCCATGAACGGGTTATGCAGGCACTATTTGCTTGTGGTGCAGGAAAGATAGGCCATTATGATGAGTGCTGCTGGGAAGTGCTGGGTCATGGGCAGTTTCGAGCTCAGACGGGTAGTAAGCCTGCAGTAGGTAAAATAGATCAATTAGAAAAGCTCACCGAATATAAAGTTGAAATGGTGTGTGAAGAGCAATATATCCATAAGGTGGTGGAGACTTTATTAAGAGAACATCCTTATGAACAACCGGCCTATTTTTTTCGCCCTGTGATGACTCTTAGTGATTTGTAAGTGACTCGGGATAAGAAATATTGAATCGTTACTGATAAAAAATGCAAAATAGCGCATACAGTTTTTATGTCTTCCTATGAATTATCCATAGTCTATTTTTACATTGCTATAAATAAAAAAACCTGACTAATGCCATCTAAGCGACTTTATCTAAAACAGAATCTAAAACAGCAATTATTGCTTAGATATATATCTAAGCAATAATTGTTATAAAAATAAATTTTTATTTAATTTTTGCTTCTTTATACATGACATGCTTGCGAACAACCGGGTCATATTTTTTCATTTCCAGCTTTTCAGACATGGTGCGCTTGTTTTTGGTTGTTGTGTAATAGTGACCAGTACCTTCTGAAGATACTAATTTGACTTTATCACGCATATTCTATTCTCCTACTCATTCTTGTCCGCTTTTAACTCCTCTTTTAACAGAGTAAATTCGGATTAAGATATCTGATAACTTATTTTTAGATAGCTAAACTTCTAACGAGTTAAACTTTTTCGCCTCTGGCACGCATTTCAGCCAGAACTGTGTCAATACCGCGTTTATCAATAGTACGCATACCGCTTGCAGTAAGACGTAATTTTACAAAACGGTTTTCACTTTCAACCCAAACACGGTGTGTATGAAGGTTTGGCAGAAAACGGCGTTTGACTTTATTATTGGCATGAGAAACGTGATTTCCCGCAACAGGACGTTTTCCTGTGACCTGACATACCTTAGACATTTTTGTTCTCCAATAAATCGCTTAAATAATACTTTAGTCTTTTTGCTCTTTCTCTATTCTTTATATAAAGAAAGTAAAGAAGGTCAGTTGCTGTTAAATTAAGAAATCGGCAAGCAGCTTTGAGCAAGAGGCGAGATTTTACGCAAAAATCACCGTCTAGGCAAGTCCTTTAGCAAAGAAATCAGGAAATTAGCAGTTTTTTTGTTTATTTTAGATAATTAATGGTCGAAAGAGTGTTTTTAGTTTATCTTTGAACCTAAGCCGGATAAAGTTTCTTGAAAGAAAGCTAATGTCTGTGAAACTAAAGACTCATCACTTAACTTATAAAATAATAATAAAAGAACAATATAAAGGAATGTTTATGATTAAATCGGGTAGCCACAGGTTTCTCTCCTACAGCCCCCACACCACCCATCATGCGGGTCCGCAATGGGCGGTTCACTAACCGTAATG
>JAHXIM010000042.1 GCA_025655635.1 gamma proteobacterium symbiont of Lucinoma myriamae
TTCATTACGGTTAGTGAACCGCCCATTGCGGACCCGCATGATGGGTGGTGTGGGGGCTGTAGGAGAGAAACCTGTGGCTACCCGATTTCAATCACTATTTTGGCCTTTTTTTATTAAATTCATTGAATAATAACGATTATTTGAAATATTCTGACGTTTTTCTGCAAAAAACACTATACATATTTGGAATCTATGCTTATCCTTACAACATAGACTAAGATCTCATCTATTGTATTTGAGTCTAGCATAGAAGACCTTAGAACAATTTTAATTCATTTCATATTTACCGGAGTCCCCATGGCTATAAAAAAGAAAGCTGCAAGCAAAAAGAAAGTGGTCACTAAAAAGAAAGTAGTGACAAAAAAAGCTGCTATTAAAAAAAGCACCACTAAAAAAGCCGTAGTAAAAAAGGCTGTTGCTAAGAAAAAAGCGCCAATAAAAAAAGCACCTGTAAAAAAAGCAGTGAAAGCCGTTGCAGCCAAAAAAGCTAAAACAACTGCTATACAAAATAAAATGACCAAATCTCAAATCTTAACTGAGATTTCAGAAAACACTGAAATCAGTAAAAAAGACGTTGCCAACGTACTTGCAGAATTAGATTTGTTAATTGAGCGTCACATTAAAAAACGCGCTTGTGGTGAGTTTTTACTCCCTGGTTTATTAAAAATTGTCACTGTTAAAAAACCTGCCGTTAAAGCTCGCAAGGGTACTAACCCATTTACGGGTGAAGAAATGATGTTTAAAGCAAAAAAGGCAACTACTGTCGTTAAGGTCAGAGCACTTAAAAAATTAAAAGAAATGGCACTTTAACTTATTAACAACTACTTATCATCCATACAATACATTGATTTTTAATGTTTTGTATGGAATCTTATAGCACCACGTCCTATCTCTAATTAAAAAAATTCATTTTTCTATTGAATTTATGAGCATTTTTGTCTACATTTATTTCCATAATTAACAATTAGTAACGTAGTTCACAACATATTCTGATTAATAGCAGTTTATACCTGTCATACAAAATAGTCAGATCATGTAACATAACCGTAAAAGGAGATGTAGAATGCCTTGTAATTATCAAGAGCTGGAAATAAAAACCCTTCAAGTTGCTGCAACCTTATGTGACCCTGGCGATCATTCACTAGAAAAAGTCAGCATGGAAGATCCGGCAATTAATATCATGACAGACTTAACAAGCATTGCTGCAGTGACTATTTCACCATCCAGTAATCTAAGTGAAGCAACTGATCGCATGCTTAAAATGAAAGTAAAATTATTATTCGTCACCGATTCTAAAGAACGAATTATCGGTTTAATTACTTATAGTGATATACAAGGTGAAAGACCTATACAGTTTCAACAATCTAACGGCGTACCTCGTTCTGAAGTCTGTGTTTTGGACATAATGACCGGCATTGAAAATATTGAAGTACTCGATTGGGCTGTTGTTGAAAAATCTCGTGTAGGTGATATTGCCATGACAATGAAAAAGCTGAACCGTCAGCATGCTCTGGTTTTAGAGCAGCCAACAGAAGATACTTATCAAATTCGTGGAATTTTTTCTATCAGCTTGTTAAGTAGTCAGCCCTGAAAAACATATTATCTATTTGAAA
>JAHXIM010000112.1 GCA_025655635.1 gamma proteobacterium symbiont of Lucinoma myriamae
GATTTTTGGTGGTAATATCATGATATTTCACTATAATTTCAATGGGTTATGATTATAGACCATTTTCAACTGATTTTTATAGGTTGATAAAATGATGGTAATAAAAAATTAAGAGGGAAAATTATGAAATTAATTACACTTTTAATCTCTATCGTTTTTCTTATGCCTTTGACGTTAGTATGGAGTCAGTCCAACAAATTGGCGGTTGAAGTTCCGGTGATTTTAAACGGCGATCAATTAGCGCAATTCAAAGGTAAAGAAATACAGAATCTGAGAGTATTTTCTGTCAAAAATGGTCAGGCATCCGTTATTCCTTTTCAGATAGATCAACTCGATGCAGATGGAGACTGGGTCTGGGAAGTTGCACAAAAGAATGGTATTACTCATGATAATGAAGATTCAGACAATAAGAAGTTATTTGATCATAATGATCAGTTACTTTTTATGACAATTGATCTGGGCGAAAAACAGTCATCTCTATTACCATCAGGCATCCGATCAAAAGATGTTTTACAGATACAGGTCAAAGCTCCAGATTCCAATGAGACATTGGGCTGGGTCTATATTGCTTATTACCTTTCAAAACCACCGCCGCTGTCACCAAGACGGTATATGAGCTATCATCCGGAGCAAAAAAAGATTCAGTCTCCCATCTATAAGATGTCCTATTCAAACGAATTTATCGCCGTGATGAATCAATTGAGTATTAATGGCACAGAGATTGTTGATCGGTTAAAAATCAGAGGTAAAATTAAGGTTGGTTTTTTATTGTTTGGCGGCAACATCAACTTTAATGAAGAAGAAGTTGATGGTTATCCGGCTGGTTATATCAACGGCCCCATCAGAACCATTAAACGGGTCGTCAACTACGTAAAACTTGGTGCTGGAATGCACTCACCTTCACTTAATTGTGACCATCTGTATTACCCGAATCATGCTGAAATTCCTATCATGCTTTCCAGAAGTGTCGGTGTAAAAAATATGACACTACGCATAGGTCTTGATTTTCACGGTGCCGATTTTGAACATTTATATAATGATGTGACGAAAGAAGTACAACTTCTTAAAGACAAAGATATAGATAATCGTCTAATGAACTTTCAAACTGCTCAATGGATGGTGTTAAGCGGACTGTCAAACTCACTTTTTACATCATTAAGAGTCCCTGAAAATATTCATCATCTGGTGTCCATCTCACCTTATGTTATCTATAATGAAAATTTAACTGATTTACCGGAAAATTTTTCCGGTGCTGAACCGGAATCAGGATTTACTGTAACAACTAAAAAAGATTTCCCGTCCGGGGAGCACTTGCTTTATATGACTTATGCTCTTTCAACTCAGTCACATACTGCCGGCAATGGTGTAAAAATCAACAATTTGCTCACCGAGCCTCTTAAAACAATGGTAATATCAATGCCTGGAAATTAATTCCAGGTATTGAACAGGCTTTAAGTTTATAAAAAATATGGATGAGTAGTAAAATTTTTAAATTATTGACAGAGGAACACAAATGAAAAAGTGTGTCGTTGCGCTATGGTCCGAATTAAAACCACTCACACCCACTTATGCATTGGTTGCCAATGTTGATTTGGTGGTTAT
>JAHXIM010000085.1 GCA_025655635.1 gamma proteobacterium symbiont of Lucinoma myriamae
TATCGACTTCAGTGAGCTTGTTGCTGACATCCAGCAGTGCTTTTTCAATATTGGTACCAAGTTTAAAGGTGAGGGTAATGGTACCCAGATTATCCTGAGCCTTTGCCTCATAGATAATTAATCCAGGGGTATTTTTAAGAACCAGCTCCTGTTCTTCAATAATATCCTGTTCTATTTCTCGCGGTGAGGCACCCGGCCAGGCAGTGACTACGGAGATTTTTGCTTCGCTGACATTGGGTGTTAACTGTAATGGTAATTTTTGCAGAGCCAGCAGGCCGAACATAAGGATCAATAAGACTGCAACAGTAATTGTAACGGGCTTGTGTAAAGAATATTTAATAATATCCATGCTTATTTCACTTGTAGTGTCTGCCCGGGAAAGATGCGTTCATTACCCTTAGTGATGACTTTCAGACCGGCCTGGAGCGTTTCTTTCTCTTGCTCTTGCTCTTGCTCTTGCTCTTCTTTAGCTGAGATTGAAGCCATTGAGCCGCTATATAAATGAACAATAACAGGAACCATTTTTGCTTTATTGTCATCTACGATAAAAACAACATCGTTTCCAAAGCGTTTTATAATAGCATCTCGTGGTACGAGCAGCCCTTCGCTGCTGCTTCTGGGCAGCTTAATTTTTGTTTCCATGCCGTCAAATAAAACAGCATTATCGCTATGTAATTTTATTTTTAAAGGGAACGTTCTGCTTTTATTATCACCTTTGATAATAACGCCTTCAATCGTGCCGCTTATGGACTGCTTACCAGTGTGAACCTGAATCTTTTGCTCCGGTTTAATTTCCAGGGCGTAAGATGCAGGCAGGTTGAAGATACTCGTCACTGCCTGAGGATTAACCAGAGTGGCAATTTTTCCCCCTTTGTCAACCCATTCGCCCAGCTCGACATAGCGTTCAGTAATAATGCCGGAAAAAGGGGCACTGATAGTATGCTGTTTGCGCTCAATAAGCAGCCCTTCTAATTCTGCATTAGAAGAAATAAGTTTTTGATCGATGCGGATTTTATCATAGTAAATTTCATCGTATTTTTGTTGTGATACATTTTTCTGCTGCACGAGTTTTTTATAGCGTTTTAGATCTTTAGCTGATTTTTCTTCTAATAATTTCAGATCTTTAAGTGAGGCTTGAACCGCTTTGATCTTTGAATCCAGAATTTCATGATCCAGTTCGACCAATACCTCACCTTGCTGAATGTGTTGTGTGGTATCAAAATTGACTTTAAGCACCATCCCCTGAGTTTTAGAGGCAAGCAGGGAGGTTTGTGAAAAATGAATACTACCAATAAAAACCTGCTCAGTCTGCAGCGTGCCAATGCTGATATCTGTTGTTGCCACTAGAGTTCCAGTTGTATCTTCAGCAAAACTATTTGTTAGACAAATACATTGTAAAAGGGAGATAAATAGTAGATGAGTAAAAGATAAACGTGTTTTTTTTCCACAACGTTCAGGTAGCAACTTCTTCATAACCCATCTCAATTGATTTATACAGGTTTTCATGAATATTATTTAGTCGACCCTGAAAAAAGACAATCTCAATGACACAATAGATTATCGTACAATATTGATTCTATTTTTATTGTTCATGTTCATAT
>JAHXIM010000486.1 GCA_025655635.1 gamma proteobacterium symbiont of Lucinoma myriamae
AACATTTCTGGTCGATCTGGTCACTCAAAAATAGGGATAATTCCTTACATTTCAAATAGATAATATGTTTTTCAGGGCTGACTACTTATTTGATGCTTTCGTAGTAATTCATAAGGATCTGAGCGACTTCAGGACGTGAGAATTCTTTTGGTGGAGCAATACCATTACCCAGCATTTCACGTACTTTAGTACCAGAAAGAAGTACAAAATCTTCTTTAGTATGATCTGGTGCTTCACACATCATAACAACTTTGTCTAATTTCTTAGAATAAGCAGTATGGTCAGTTTTAAATATTTGAATATCTAATGCACCTTCTGGAACATCATCATCAAAAATGGTTTGCGCATCAAATGCACCATAGTGATCACCAACACCTGCATGGTCACGTCCAATGATGAAGTGAGTAGCACCCATGTTTTGACGGAAAACTGCATGAAGCACGCCTTCACGAGGACCAGCGTATAACATATCAAAGCCATAGCCTGTAACCATTGCGCTGTTTTTTGGGAAATATAGCTCAACCATTTTACGGATTGCTGCATCACGTACTGGAGCAGGAATATCGCCTGGCTTTAATTTACCTAACAGCATATGGATCACCAGACCATCACAATCTAGACGATCCATTGCCATATGACAAAGTTCTTCGTGAGCTAAGTGCATTGGGTTACGGGTTTGAAAAGCAACAATCTTATTCCAGCCACGCTCAGAAATTTCATTACGGATTTCAACAGCAGTACGGAAAGTATCAGGGAACTCACTTTGGAAATATGAGAAATTTAATACTTGAATAGGACCAGATAGACATACTTTACCTTGAGCAACAAATGCATCAACGCCAGGGTGTGCTTCTTCAGCACTTGGACGGTAGACATTTTCTGATATTAAGGCAATTTCTTCATCCGTGAACTCTTCAACAGACTCAACGTCCATCACAGCCAGAATAGGATTACCATCAACATTGGGATCTTTAAGAGCAATACGGTCGCCTGCTTTAATATTACCAGCATCTTGAAGTAAGTTCAGAACCGGTGTCGGCCAGAAAAGACCGGAAGTCGTTTTCATATCAGTGGCTACTGATAATGCATCAGCTTTATTCATATAACCCGTTAAAGGATTAAAGTAACCAGCACCCAACATAACTGCATTAGCTGCTGTAGCAGAACTCACTAATACAGAAGCTAAACCTTCAGCTTCTTTGTGTAATGCTTCGTTTGCACTAGAATCATAAACGAAAAGAGGGTTTAGTTCATCGGAACCATGAGGTTTAATCATGTAATTTCTCCAAATATTGACAGAATGCATCGGCTCATCCAATGCGACCAAAAATAGTTTAACCGTATCAGACTAGCGCATTTTATGATTTATAGAATTGATATTTATCAAACTAATCAGAAAGATACTCATGTTGTCCTAATACACATAAATTAAGAACCGAAATTCTAACAGAAAATCACCTAACTAGGGAAAAAATCATAAACTAACACAAAGATTAGTAAATACGGATATATCGTATACGTCAAAACTTCCCACGTTAACGGATCATGCCACTTTATTTAAGGGCTGAATTTTTTCAGTTAAATTCCATGGCATAAATTGA
>JAHXIM010000251.1 GCA_025655635.1 gamma proteobacterium symbiont of Lucinoma myriamae
TTCTACCAATGATTATTGGTCACCAGTAGATTACGAAGAGATGCAAAAAGTTGTGTAATTGAGTGTCCTGAAAAGTGTTGACAGATCAAATGGCCTCTTTAAATGCGAATGAACAAAAAATCGCTCTGCATTGGGTAGGAGTTATTGCGGCCACGAATGCTGAATTTTCCTATCAATATGCTGCTCATTTTTCTGATGCAATTCGTTATTTAAAACATAATATCGATGCCTTAGAAAGTTGGACAATAGAAGCCATGTCTGCTTTTGATGAAAGGGGATTACAACTTGCCTTTAAGGTACTGAATAATTCTAAAGAATTTTCCGAAAACTATTTTAAAAAACAACAGGGGATTGTCCTGGAGGATATTCATAAACTCCTGACCGCTTTTGTATGTGGTTTGAATGGACGTTCATTAAAAATTACAGCAGCTGAATCTATTTATACAGATACTGAGACGATTTTTTTACCTGAAATAATGAGTGATTACTCTTCAAAAGAAGACAATTTCTTTTATTATAAGCTGCTGACAGTATATCAATGGGCACAAAACTGGTATGGCAGCTGGCACTACGATTTAAGTGAAAAGTTAAATCATTATGATGATCCAGTGCAGGCATTAAAATTATTTCATTGTCTGGAATCAATACGTCTATTATATAAAATTCACTATGAACTGCCCGGTTTTTTTCGTCAGGCTGAAGCTTATCTAATTGATTTTAAAGCTTTGGAAAAAAATGAACAATGGCAGTCAATATGTAATAAACTGACTCACAAAGCATCTAAAGTTGATGATGTATTTGCTTTGCTAAAACAGTATTATGGCCAATTATCACCCGTTAATTTTTCCTTTCAGGGTGTACTCTTTCCTAATAAAGTTCAATTCATTAAAGAACGGCGTTTAATGGAAGAAAAAAATCTGTTTAGAGAAGCGCTGGCACGTATGGCAGATGAAAAAAAACAGGCTCGGCCTGACTTTATTGAGTTAGAAAAATCTGAACCCACCTTTGATTTAAGCCTTATTGAAGATGCAGAATTACCTGATGGTATGACCTTTGAATTATCTTTTGACGGGCAAGTCATTGTTCCGCCTGATGATGTGCAGAGCTTAATGAGTAGTATTTTTCAGGATATGGGTGAAATACCAGAAGAATATTTGGTGGCTGCTGGATCGGGAAAATATGTCACCGAAAATGCTAATAGTCAGTCTAAAAAAAGTGATGATGTCTGGTCTGGTGTCTACCATGAAGAAGGTGCCTATTTTTACGATGAATGGGATCATGTTCGTCAGCATTATAAAAAAAACTGGTGTGTCGTTCGAGAGATGCATATCACCGCTGTTTATGATGATTTTGTACAGCAAACGCTAAGTAATAATATGGGGATTGTGAAATCACTCCGGCGTAATTTTGAAGCACTTAAAGGTGAGGAAAAATTACTTAGTCAGCCCTGAAAAACATATTATCTATTTGAAATGTAAGGAATTATCCTTGTTTTTGAGTGACCATAAAGACCAGAAATGTTACAATAAGCACAGATTTTCTGGTCGATTTGGTGAAAAAAATGTACTCAACAGCAGGCA
>JAHXIM010000529.1 GCA_025655635.1 gamma proteobacterium symbiont of Lucinoma myriamae
TCTCTTACTCCTGTTTATTGACTTTAGTTTAACTCTTTAGGAATATGAATTCTGATTTTGTTGTCTTAATTTTTTGGGGTATTATAATCTGAAGCTTTAGCATAGCTAAGATACAGTACATTAGTATTTCTCATCGTAGTGACTTGAGAATCTAATTTAATGATCAATGCTTTGAGATTCATTCTGGAAGTGGCATCACCACCAATAAGCAAGCTATTACTGCGAACATCTGCAACAACAACTTGAGAGAGTGTTTTTTTAGTACGGTTTAATGACGATAATGCTTGTGCTAATTCTTTGGCTGAAGCATTTTTTAAATGAATCATCTCAATATTACCATCACCCGGTGTATCAAGACGGTCTACCAGCTCAACAAGACGATTAATATTGTTGGCTGAATCAGAGATAACAATCATATTACTATCAGCATAACCTGCCAGATAGGCATGTTGTGGAACCAGAGGTCTTAACACCTGAACCATTTGCATCGCTTGAGTATGCTTAACTTTTAACACACGTGTTACCAGCTGATCACCTGTAAAATTACTATTTAAATCGTTGGGAACTGCTTTAGACTTTGCTGTAATGCCTTTAATCACTTTAAAAGTATTAGCTTCAATGGTGGGTACAACGGAGTAGCCATGAACATCAAGAAATGCCAGGAATATCTGGTATACTTCATCTGCAGACATCCCTTTATTGGAAATGACAGTTACCTTACCCTTTACATTTGGGTCAATAATAAAATTTTTATCCGTTACTTCCGAAACGGTTGCGATCATTGTCCTGATTTCAACACCTTGCATATTAAACACATAGGAGCCAGCGGCATAAATGTTGTTTGATATAAAGAAAACTACAGTGATTAAAAATATCTGATAATACTGATAGACTCTCTTTGATAGATTTAAGTGTTTTAAAATAATCATTTAATAACTACTATTTTTAATAGGGCTTTAAATTTTAGAAATATTAATGGCACAATTTTTCCAAGAGTTGTAGTTGTGGTTAGTAATAATGTAATCGGCAGTAATAAAATTTACTTTAGTGTTATGTTTAAGAAACATTTACTTAGTAACTACTTTTTTTATAATGGGGATTTTAGGCTTCAGGGAAATCAAGGGTACAATTTCTTCCCGTGAATTGTGGTTAATAATAATGTGATCGGCATTAATAAATTTTACATTAACATTTTGTTTAATATCATCACCAACTTTAAAGTACTGATGCTTGCGTGGTGAAACCTCAATAATTGCCCTGGCCTGACCATCAACAGTAGAGCTAATAATACCGATTAGTTTTAAACTTAAGGTAGTTTTAGGTGCTTTTATCGGCTTATTGGCTTTGTTTTCACCCATAAGATGCCAACCTGAAATAGTCTTTGGCTGTGGAATTTTCTTTGACTGAATCCCAGAAATTATTACGGGTGTGTGCTGTACCAGCCCAGCAGAGTTATCTGTGAGATTTTTATAAAAATTAAAGCCATTCCATGTTGCTGAAGACAATAGAATTAGAATTATCAATAAAATGCTAATCTTTTTTAATATTAAGTTATGCATTACCATACGTA
>JAHXIM010000539.1 GCA_025655635.1 gamma proteobacterium symbiont of Lucinoma myriamae
TTTTTCAAAATAATTGCCTCAGAGACATATTTTTTGCCTCTTTGCTAATTCTGAAAAAACTTGAGTTATGCCTTAATCAAGTTGGAATGACGCATCTACAAGCACCTTTTTAAAACACTGTTGATTTAAAAGGGAACACTGATGATGAGTTTATCTATTTGAGAGTTGTTAATGATCTGTGATTAAAGGGAATTTAAATGTCACTATCAATTGTGTATAGTCGCGCGGGTGGCCTGGATGCGCCACTGGTTATAGTTGAAGTTCTATTAACCAATGGTTTACCCGGTTTAGGTATTGTTGGTCTTCCTGAAACTGCTGTTAAGGAGAGTAAAGACAGAGTACGCGGAGCAATTATCAATAGTCGATTCGAATTTCCTGTACGCCGAATTACTATTAATCTTGCTCCTGCAGATTTGCCCAAAGAAGGTGGGCGTTTTGATCTGGCGATTGCTCTTGGTATTTTACTTTCATCTAAACAGTTAGATTTGCCTAAAAATACATCTTCTAAAACAGAATTAAATAATAATGAATTATCTCAATCTCTTGAACAGTTTGAATTTGTTGGTGAGCTGGCACTGAGTGGCGAGCTGCGAGCTGTTAAGGGCATTCTTCCCATTGCCATTCAGGCTAATAAAAATAAACGAACTTTAATTGTACCAGAAGGAAATGGTATAGAAGCCTCTCTGATAAAAGGCTTAAAAGTGTATACGGCAAAGCATCTTTTAGATGTCTGTGCCTTTTTAAAAGGTGAAACACTGCTTAATGAACCACAAGTTCATAAATCACAAAATCAGCGCTTTTATAGCAATTGTCTCTCGGATATTCGTGGTCAGCAAAGTGCTAAACGGGCACTGGAAATAGCAGCAGCCGGTCAACATAGTTTGCTGATGAAAGGTCCGCCAGGTACAGGGAAAACGATGTTAGCTAGTCGTCTGGTAACTATTTTACCTGATATGTCCGATGATGAAGCGCAAGAGGTTGCAGCCATTCGTTCTGTTTGTGGTGAAGCTGTTGATTTTTATAACTGGTCTATACGTGGTTTTAGAGTACCTCATCACACCGCTTCCGGAGTTGCATTAGTGGGTGGCGGTAGCTATCCAAGACCGGGTGAAATTAGTTTAGCCCATCATGGTGTGCTTTTTATGGACGAACTCCCAGAATTTAGTCAAAAGGTTCTTGAAGTATTAAGAGAACCTTTAGAATCGGGAAAAATAGCTATTTCACGGGCGGCAAAACAGGCAGAATTTCCAGCATCATTTCAATTGATTGCAGCAATGAATCCTTGCCCGTGCGGTTATTGGGGAGATAGTCAAAATAATTGTCGCTGTACCAGTGAACAAGTCCAACGCTATCAAAATAAATTGTCAGGGCCTTTTTTAGATAGGATAGACATGCACATTGAAGTACCTGCCTTGTCACATAAGGACTTGCAGGAAAGCAGTGATGAGCTAGAAAAAAGCACGACGGTGAAACAGCGTGTAATCCTAAAAAACGCAGTAGCCCATGCAACGACATAATATCCAGCACCAAACTTCTCATAATTGAACTGTTTTTCTCTAGGCTGGAGCA
>JAHXIM010000546.1 GCA_025655635.1 gamma proteobacterium symbiont of Lucinoma myriamae
TTCATTACGGTTAGTGAACCGCCCATTGCGGACCCGCATGATGGGTGGTGTGGGGGCTGTAGGAGAGAAACCTGTGGCTACCCGATTATTGGGTGCATCATTGACAGATCTTATCGTTGAGTTTGCAATTATTTCCCATGCGGATATCGGTATAGTAAATAAGGAAAGTGAATCATCAGATAAGCCTGTTAATAATTCAATGTACCTGACAAACTGGCATGCAAGTCTATTATCGGTGAGTAATGCTGATAAGCAACGTGAATTAATGGAAAAATTTTCCCAAATTAATAGTTTGCAACAGTCTTTACAAATGAGTCAGCAAATTCAATGGCATGACAAAACTTATGAAGTTCTTTTGGTTCCTGTCAATGATAAAACACAAGAACAGACTACAATGATCCTAGTTATCAGTGATATTTCAGAAGCACTGGCAAGTATTAATAGCGTGACCTTAAAAACGTTCTACACGGGATTAGTTGGTTTGCTCGTTTCTGAATTATTATTATTTACCATTCTCTGGTTTCCTATGCGTGATCTTAACAGAATTGTAGCCGTGCTGCCGCTGTTTGCACAAAGCGCCTATAGCAACATTCGAATAAAACTTTATGGCTTTGCAGACAAAACAATTGTCAGTGATGAAATTGATCAATTATCAAACTCAGTTGTTGATTTATCTTTGCAGCTGGAGAGCCTGAAAACTCAGGTAGATCGTAAAACACAAGGTTTGATTTTACGATCTAATGAATTAGCGAAGGAAAAAGATTTTATCAGTGGTTTGTTAGAAACCACACAGGCAATTATTTTGACACAGGACAGGGCTGGCAAGATAAAAATGCTTAATAGCAAGGGATGGAGTTTAATTGCTTATGAATCAATAGGAATAATTGATACACCGTTTGACGATATTCTATTAAATAATGATTTAAAACGTGCTGCAATTGAAAAAATAAATGAAATACGTTTGGGAAAAGAAGAGCACTTTCAACACGAAGCAGAAATTCGCAGCTCTTGTAAAGCTCGTTGTATAATTTCATGGTATCACTCTTTGCTTTCCGTTCGTGGTGATGACGGTGCTGTGATGCTTTCAGTAGGCATAGATATTACTGAGCAGAAAATGACTCAAGAGCAGCTGGAATGGATAGCAGATCACGACCCTTTGACGGGATTATATAACCGTCGTCGCTTTCAAAGTGAAATGGAACACGTTTTAGCAATTGCCCGTCATTACGAAAAATCGGGTGCATTATTATATTTTGATGTCGATCATTTTAAATATCTGAATGATAGTCAGGGACATCAGGCTGGTGATCAGATGTTGAAATTAATATCTGATAAGCTCAAACATTCACTCAAGCAATTTGATATTATTGCTCGTCTTGGAGGGGATGAATTTGCGGTTGTTTTAACTGAGACGGATGAAAAAATTGCAGTTAAAATTGCAAAAAGAATTATTAAGAGTCTGCGTGCTATTTAACCTAAAAAACGCAGTAGCCCATGCAACGACATAATATCCAGCACCAAACTTCTCATAATTGAACTGTTTTTCTCTAGGCTGGAG
>JAHXIM010000479.1 GCA_025655635.1 gamma proteobacterium symbiont of Lucinoma myriamae
CATTTATATCTCCGGATTGCGAATTGAAGATCATAGTCTGACCTGACTGAAACTAATTGTGAAGGTGGGTTTTAATTGACGTTTACGTTTTTTCTTTTGATTTTTTTTGCTCTTGTTTTTGGACAGCATGAGTGAGAATAAATGCTGTAGAGATTGTGGGGGTATGCTGGTATGTCTGGATGGGGTTTTGGATGACATGGATGTCATCCTTAAGCGATACATGGATGTACTTGAGCGTCCCCAACCAGGCGTACCAGCATATCCTGCAATCGTTATCAAAGGCACTTATCCGAACGATCCCTTGGTAGTTTTGCTGACTGTTAGTTTAGCAGCCATGTGAATAGCCTATTTTTTATTCTTTTTTTGCATGTGAAGCTTCATCTTTTCACATTGATCTTCCCGTTCTGATCTGGCGGTAAACCAGACATAATCAAAGGGCAGCTGTGTGGCTGTTTTACTCCAGGCTTTAGCATAATCATCCGGCTTAAATTCATCTTCACTGACTTCTACAAAAGCGATACTGATCAGTCTTAATTCGGGATTTTCCTGATGTAAATAAAAAGGGATGCCGTAATCGGTGCGGGTGTGGCCAGAGCCTGCAATAAGAACAACTTGAGCCTTTGTTGCGGTATTGTTTTTTAATAAAGCTGACTGGATGGCCTGTGTCATGGCGAGATCTCGTGTCTGCTGCCCCAATAACATAGGTGAGAGCATTTTTTCCGGCAGCATATCACAATGAGCGGATTGTACCTCCTGTTCTAATTCTTTTTTGAGAGCCTCATCGTATTGGTATTTTTTTAATAAATCCTGATACTCCTGAGAAAGAGTCTGACTGCCTTCTTTAATGACTTTACGTACCTGTTTGAGATCCAGATTAGCGGCAATGATAGACAGTTTATTATCTATTGTCTGGTAAAAAACCGGGCGGTAATAAGGCCACTCCGGCCAGCCGGACTCTTGCCAATTCATTTTTTCAGCAAAAAGATTAGTGCTCTTCTCTGCTGACTGGGTATTGTCCCCGGTGGAATAATGATTGGCTTCAAAGGTATCAATTATACTCTGCTGATTTTGATTGAGCATTTCAAAAGCCACAGCAGGTGTGTGCTTATTTTCAGTCAGATAATGAATAAACTGAGCCTGTAATTGATGATGTCGGGCATTGTCATGAGTTTCACCCAGCAAGATCACCTGCGGAGTTAATGTCTTCTGCTGTAACGTCTCTTTGCTGATAAACTGCTGCTCAGAAACAGACCAGACTTTATTTATAAGCCTATGTGTTTGAATTTCATATGGGGGTGAAAAAGTCTGGCAGGCATTGAGACTCAGGAGCAGAGCCAGAATTAAAACCAGGGTGTATGCTTTTTTCATGTTATTCTCACAGATATATTAGCGCTTTTACGATAAAATCAAACTATTCTACAGCAAAGACGGCAGCCATAAGTGATAAAAATGAAAAACTATCTACTCCATCAGTGTTCCCCTTTAAATCAACAGTGTTTTAAAAAGGTGCTTGTAGATGCGTCATTCCAACTTGATTAAGGCATAACTCAAGTT
>JAHXIM010000041.1 GCA_025655635.1 gamma proteobacterium symbiont of Lucinoma myriamae
TGTGCTTATTGTAACATTTCTGGTCTTTATGGTCACTCAAAAACAGGGATAAATCCTTATATTTCAAATAGATAATATATTTTTCAGGGCTAACTAAGTATTGGGACAGTTAAACACCGCACCAATGGGCAGGTGATCGGATAGCTTACGCCAGCGCTTGTGAGGAAATGATAAGCTTTCCTGCAAGTTAATACCTCGATAATAGATTCTATCAACTTGCAGTGTCGGGTGCCAGACAGGAAAGGTACGAGCATGTTGTCCCAGGTCACTAAGAAAGGCTTCATCAAGTCCCAAATCAATTTTCATATGATCAAGGGCTCTTTTGCGCCAGTCATTAAAATCCCCCGCCATAATAAGAGGTTCATCTGCAGGAATTGTTTGCTCAATAGTTTGAGCAATTAAATCCAGCTGCATTTCTCTTTCTGCTTCAAATAAGCCCAGATGCACACACACCAGATTCAGTGTTACTTTACTGGGTAGGAGAATTTTGGCATGTAGAAAACTGCGACTGGCAAATTTAGCTTTGGACAAGTTCAGGTTATGCCATGAAATAATCGGGTATTTACACAAAATACCATTACCATGATGACCTTTTTTGTAAACGGCATTTTTGGCATAAAGAGAAAAAGGCCAGTGGTTTTCCGCTAAAAATTCACCCTGCGGCTTGAGTGGCCAGGATTTAATCTTACGACTTCGCTTATGATGTTCGCCCTGAAGTTCCTGTAAAAAAATAACATCCGGATTGATTTCTTCTAAAGCTTCTCGAATTGCCAATAGGATGAAACGCCTATTGGCAATACTAAAACCTTTGTGAATATTATAGGTTAGTATCTTTATGCTATTAGCAGCGTTTGTTGTTTTATCCGTCACGTAAGATTATTTAAGTTAGGCTAACGATTAGTGGAAGTTTCTTGCAACACCGGAAACCACGCCAAGTATTTGCACTTCTTCATTTTTTAGAAAGATAGGTTCCATATCCGGATTGGCTGGTTGTAGACGGATACCCGTCTTTTCGATATAAAATTTCTTTAATGTGACTTGTTCATTGTTGATCAAACAAACAACTGACTGACCATTAGTCGCACTTTCTGTTTTTTCAATAATGACAACATCACCATCTTCAATGTTGTCATCAATCATTGAATGTCCACGAACTTTCAGTGCATAGGTATTACGACTGACCATTGTTTGTGGAACAGCAATCGATTCATTCTGTTCTACTCGTTCGATAGGACTGCCTGCGGTAATAAAACCCAATAACGGAATCTCAATCATAGGCTCTGAGTCTGTATCCATAACTTCTAACTCAGGCACCCAGACTGTACGCTTATTTTTTGGTAATAAATAACTAATCTCTGCCGACATACCACTACCTCATAAATTTATAGTTATTATAGTAGATTAAAGAATATACATTTTTTGTACATAATTCAAGCTATTCGCTTTAATCATTTAATTAGTCGACCCTGAAAAAAGACAATCTCAATGACACAATAGATTATCGTACAATATTGATTCTATTTTTATTGTTCATGATCATAT
>JAHXIM010000043.1 GCA_025655635.1 gamma proteobacterium symbiont of Lucinoma myriamae
AACTTGAGTTATGCCTTAATCAAGTTGGAATGACGCATCTACAAGCACCTTTTTAAAACACTGTTGATTTAAAGGGGAACACTGATGATAACTATAGCACATTATAGAGAGTGTTATGGAGACAACAATGTCACATCCGTCACACTCTGTAGCAAAATAGAGTCATTGAAAAATGACTTTTTACTGGATTTAAAGATTGCTGTTAACAAAATCCCAGTTAACCAGGTTCCAGAATGCAGCAACATAGTTTGGGCGGGCATTACGGTAATCAATATAGTAAGCATGTTCCCAGACATCACAGGTCATTAGCGGAGTAACGCCGTCAGTCAGAGGACAGCCGGCATTTGAAGTTTTGACGATTTCAATGGCGCCGGCACTGTTTTTAACTAGCCATGTCCAACCAGAACCAAAGTTAGTCACACAAGCCGCTGTAAATTCTTCTTTGAATTTATCAAATGAACCGAATGTTGAATTAATGGCATCAGCAATGGCACCTGTTGGCTCACCGCCGCCATTAGGGCTCAGGCAATTCCAGTAGAAAGTGTGGTTCCATACTTGTGCAGCATTATTGAAGATACCGCCATCAGATTTTTGAATGATTGACTCTAAAGACATGCCTTCGAAGTCAGTACCAGCAATAAGATTATTCAAATTAACAACATAAGTATTGTGATGTTTGCCATAATGAAACTCAAGAGTCTCTTCAGAAATATGGGGTGCCAGTGCGTTTTTTTCATAAGGTAAAGCGGGTAATTCAAAAGCCATTTTATTGCTCCATTGTGGTTAATTTGTACTTAATAGTTATTTTTAACGAATTATAAAACATTTTTTACCATAATACCACAGTAAAAAGATTGGTTATTGAAAGTTTTTTGGTTTTTATCTTTATCAAGCGTGTAATAAGGGTAAAATATGTGTTTACTAAAGTATTGAGTGAGCAGCCTGTCTAACTATGAATCCTATTGAGTTGAGTATTTTTGTCAGCCGCATTGAATCCATTTGTGAAGAAATGGGTGCTATGTTACGCCGCAGTGCCTTTTCACCGAATATCAAAGATCGTCTGGACTATTCATGTGCTGTTTTTGACGGTAATGGTGAACTTTGTGCTCAAGCTGCTCATATTCCCGTGCATCTTGGTAGTATGGCCTACGCGATGGCCGATATTGTCAAAACCCAATCATGGTGTCATGGGGATATGTTAGTGTTGAATAACCCCTACCTGGGCGGTACGCATTTACCTGATGTCACTATGATTGCCCCTGTTTTTTCCAATGATAACAAAAAAATTGACAATAAGCCTATAGCTTTTGTGGTTAATCGTGCTCACCATGCTGATATTGGTGCAGATACACCCGGCTCCATGCCGATGTCTCATTCGCTTCATGATGAAGGACTGATAATTTCGCCTGCATTCATTATGCGAAATGAGCGAGTGGATGGTTCAACCTATAAAAATCAGTTGAAAATGGTCTATAATCATAACCCATTGAAATTATAGTGAAATATCATGATATTACCACCAAAAATCATT
>JAHXIM010000462.1 GCA_025655635.1 gamma proteobacterium symbiont of Lucinoma myriamae
GTATGTTCGTTTCTGTCCCATTTTGACACCTCAATAATTGATAGTTATTATCTCTTATTAAAGTATCCAGTTCTATTAGACCACAACAGTTAATGACTCTATTGGGACGAATGGTCCTACGTGCTTCGTGGCCTGTTACATTGGCTATATCTGAAAAATGATTATAATTTTGATTACTAATATCTCGTTCAACAAACTGGATATTCTGTCTGGTAATCATTTCTCCTCGAGTAATGGTGGTATTACTGACCAACATTTTTCTGCTGAGTCTGGCTTTAACAGGAATATAAATGCTCCAGGTGGGGGTATCAGAACAACGGATGCCGATAGTCCAGCTTTTAGCAGTATGCTTTTTCATTGATGAGCTGGCTTCAAGTGCTTGAGAACATTGCTTAAAACGTATTCTGGAATCAATTTTTCCAGCTTTAATTTCTTTAATAGTAACATCTTCAGGAATTTGAAAACGGACAAATTCAACGGCAGCATCACGAATTTCTTCATGAGGGTGATGTTCTCCGGCAAATAGGGTATTTGTATAGAATAGTGATATTAGAATCAATCCCCAAGCTAATAATGGATAATTGACATAGTACTGATTGAGTTGTCTTGTTTCAGGCGTCATTTTTTTATCCTTTAGTACTGACATCAATGATTTATCATAGTAAATAAAATGCAAAAACTATACCAATTAAGCTCGTATTGTTTTATTAAATGCAGGTGGTTTTTTTAAAATCGACTATAGTTTTTTATTACTGTATTAAGTATTTATGCATTCTGCCGATATACTAAATAGTGTTGTTTATAAAGAGTAATGGTGTAAAAACCAGGAGAGTAATATGGCCGCATCCTTTTCATTTGGAAAGCCCAGTATATTAAAAAATTTATTTTTAGCGTTTATTGCTTTGGGTATGCTCTTAGGTATGGTGTTCCCGATCTGGGCAAATCTATTTGTTGAGTGGAAAGAGGGTATGTATTTTTGGTTTTCCCTTTCTTGTGTTGCTGCTGGTGTAACTATAGGTTTAGCTAATTACTGGCTTTTAAAAATTGTTTTGTTGAAGCGTTTACAATGTATTTCTGATACATCAGAAAAAATAAGCAATAATAACTTATCAGAAAAACTCACTGTCACCAGCTTTGATATGGTGGGTGATATTGCTCAGAGCTTTAATCATATGACTGATAATCTTCATAATGTGATTAGTGAAATTATGGCTGTCAGTAATCGACTGTCTTCTACCAGTTCGTCAATGAATTCAATTACCGATGAAACACAACAAAAAATTGAGCAGCAAAAGCAGCAAACGGAGAATGTTGTTAATTCTATTCGAGATATGTCAGATAAAGTTCAGGAAATGACAAATAATGCAAATGAGGCATCAGTTGCCGTAGTCAGCGCCACTGATGAGACAAAAAATGGTCATCAGGAAGTTGAATCAACCTATAAAAATCAGTTGAAAATGGTCTATAATCATAACCCATTGAAATTATAGTGAAATATCATGATATTACCACCAAAAATCAT
>JAHXIM010000123.1 GCA_025655635.1 gamma proteobacterium symbiont of Lucinoma myriamae
TTCATTACGGTTAGTGAACCGCCCATTGCGGACCCGCATGATGGGTGGTGTGGGGGCTGTAGGAGAGAAACCTGTGGCTACCCGATTATAACAATTGTCTTAATGATGCTTTTGTTAAGCGGTTGTTTTACGGAGTCTGCAACAAATACCATAGAACACACTGAGAATGCCATAAGTATAAATCTATCACATAATGGTGAATATGTATTAATAGCTTATTCGCAAGGACATGTCGAATTACGCCAGACTAAAAATAATGATGTTATAGCTCAATGGCAACATGCTGATTCACCTAAAGCGGGAGTAATAGCTGCTGATTTTTCAAAAAATAATCAGTTTGTAGTCACAGCAGAGCAGGGTACTCTGGCACTATTCAGTCTAAAAGAAAAAAAATACTCTATTTTTGGTCTTTGGATGATATTCGCGACATAAAACTATCCAGTGATGGTGAGTATGCTCTGGTATCCAGTCGCGATAAAAGTGGTGAATACCCGCTCTATCGTATAGTTTACTTCCATTTACGCACAGGCGGCATCAAATATGGATTTTATCATGATGACATCATCAGCAGTGTAGCCTTATCAGCTGATGGACGTTATGCCATTTCAGGCTCTGATGATACCAAGGCACGTTTATGGGATCTAAAAACGGGAGAACTTAAATTTACCTGGCCGCATTTTTCCAAAGTAGCAAAGGTTCTACTCTCTCCTGATGGTCAATATGCGATGACAAATTCTGCATCAGAAGGCATTTATATCTGGGATACTGATACGGGGAAGCAAATCCGTCGCCTTAATAAAATCAGGGCAACTGTTGCTTCAGCTGAATTTTCAGCCAATAGTGAGCAGATAGCAACAGGTTATAGTCGAGAAGAAATTATACTCTGGGACATTAAAAGTGGTGCCAAATTAATGACCTGGAAACCAAAGCGACGTTATATCTGGCAATCTTCTTTAGCTAATGTCACAACACTTGCCTTTAAAGATAAAAACACTCTGATTAGTGAAACATCCAGAGGTATCATGCAATTCTGGGCGATACCTGAAAAGTAATATTATGCTGGATTGGACTAATGAAAGTCATTATTTATATACTCAGGAACTAACTAAAGAGCAGTAGGCATGGGAGTTTCTTCGTCGTAATCCAGACTATCAAAATGATTATCAATGGTTTATTTCCCAGTGGCGCGCCTTAGAGAAAGATTATGGTCAATCACTTGAAATGGATTATCAGGCCTGGAAACAGGATCCCCGCTCTTACAAAATAATCGATATTGACTCAGAGCAGGATGGTAATTGCGCTGTATCGGATGATAAATTGCTTATTGAATGCTGGATGGGCTATAAATGGGGTTTTTTTCAATTTCCTCAATCACCCCAATTACAGGCAACAGAACTGCCTAACGGAACTAATTGGCGTCCATTGGACTCTAATTAGTCAGCCCTGAAAAACATATTATCTATTTGAAATGTAAGGAATTATCCCTATTTTTGAGTGACCAGATCGACCAGAAATGTTA
>JAHXIM010000184.1 GCA_025655635.1 gamma proteobacterium symbiont of Lucinoma myriamae
ATAGAGTCAACATACAAAGAAGTATAAACTACACATTCTTTAGAGTCATACTGAGTATGCAAAGGACCAAGACCTAACTCAACCTGCTTGTGCAGAGCATCCTTCATAGCAATAATGGGGATACCGTATGGGTCTTTACCTTCAAATTTTTTGTCTTTAACGGCTTTCATGATCTTAGCAAAATCATAAACATAACCATGACTGTCTAATTTACCAGAGACAATGATGTATTTACCATTTGGAGAAACGTCAACACCGTGAGGACTCTTTGGCTCAGGTACTAAGAATAATGCATTATTCTTAACCATTGTTTCCATAGTGATAACTGCATGGCCATTATAATCAGTTGTTTTGCCGGCTTTAAATAACTCTTCAGCTTTCTTCCAGTTTACAACGTGCAGGAAGTCAGTATCTTTTTGTGAACAACCCGCCTCATATGGAGGACGTCCTTTTTCGATACCACCGACATAACGCTCAGAACAGAAAGAGTTGGTGAAAGACCAGCCTTCAGATGCATTCTTACCGAAATCAGATAAATCCTGACTATAAGGAGGAGCCATTACAGTGAATGATTTCTTAGGATCTAAACGACCTTTTTTCTTGTCAAAACTCCAATAAGTCATACCACCACGGTATTTTTCATTGAATTCTTCTAAAGGTACATATTTGAAATTTTCAAAAGGTGCAGGATATTGTGCAGCTTCAATCACGTATTCTGTGTTGGAGGAAACAAACGCACCACCATGTGATGATTTGAATACTGGATTGATAACAATCTGCTTGGTTTCAAAGTCATGCAGGTCGATAACCGCAATTCTTGGGTTGGCTTTATCATTAATGAATACATATTTACCATCGTATTCACCATTAGTCTCTGAAAATGCCGGATGGTGAGTATCACCATAAGTGATTTCAGTAGGATGCATCTGACCTTGTGCTAACACAGCTTTTGATTCATCATCAAAGCCATAACCCTGCCAGGGCTCCGGTGTAAAAACAGCAACATATTTCAAAATACGCATGGAGGGAATACCATAAATCATGATATGTCCACTCTGCCCGCCTGAACTGACTGCGATATACTCATCACGCCCACCGGTCGGTGTATAAGTCTTTGCTGCTGCCAGCAAATCCTTCTGAGTCAGCCCTCTTGCCTTCATGACATCTTCTAAAGAAGACGCGGCAGAAGCAGTAGTCACTGCTCCCATGGCAATACTGACACCAGCTAGCAATGAGACAACGCTCTTGCTTACTATTTTCATATTTTGCACCCTTTTTTTATTAAATATTCTTATTAAACTTTCTTCTTTACTCTCTTTCTTTTTATCTAAGAAGGAAAGAATAAGAAAGATTTTGTGAAACAATAGCACACTTTAAGTTATATGAAACTAATAGTGTGTCATATGACACAATCTTTGATGGAATCGGGTAGCCACAGGTTTCTCTCCTACAGCCCCCACACCACCCATCATGCGGGTCCGCAATGGGCGGTTCACTAACCGTAATGAAT
>JAHXIM010000129.1 GCA_025655635.1 gamma proteobacterium symbiont of Lucinoma myriamae
TATGACAGGTAAGTCTTTGGCGAACCTTATGAGTGCTCTCATGAACCGATTAGTTCCGAGGTTGAGTTAAAAGGGGAACACTGATGTAAAACAATAATAATACGGGTAAATGACGTCATCATTAAAAGCATAGACGGTAGTAATGTAATCACCGTCATAAGAACCAATGCTTGAATAGTTATCGACCATTTCTGCTCACCAGCGGCTCCTGTGGTGACAGTCAGCGCATCAAGGCTTGGCACAGCAAAAGAAACACCGGGTATTATCAGCAAAATAAGTAAGAATATTGGCGTAGAATATTTACGAAAATAGTAAATTAATTGAGTTTTTTCCATTTGAAAAATTCAGCCTGGTTAAGAAATACAGTAATTATTGTGCTAAGTTCTGACCATAATTGGTGAGACTCATACACTTATTTTACATTGCTCTGTTTGTGTTTTAAAAGTTCAGTAAATTTACTGGAAAAAGTCCCTTCGCCAGTGGCTCCAAACTGTTTAATCTCTGTTTCTTCAAGCACTTCATCCAGAACATGCAGGGTATTGATCTGAGTTGCCGTCATACCCACCAGCAGTTGTTGTTTACCGACTTGAATCAGAGCTATTTTTTCTTTTTGTCCCAGATTTAAGCTTGCTATGATTTTTAGTTGTCCCTGTCCAGTCACATTACTATAACCCATTTTTTTCATAAACCAGGCAATAGAAAAAATCATCACCAGAATAACAATAAGCCCTAAAGAAACATTTAAAGCATCCCCACTGGTTGATGGGTCTTTTTTTGCTATTTGATTTGGTGCATTGACATATGACTGGTTTGATAAAAAGGAATACTTTTGCTTCTCTTGTAAAACCTTACTTTGTTGATCGCTTTGTTTTTGACTCGTTTCAGTTTCTATAAGAACTTCATTGGCATAAGCAGATACAGATAGCAGTATTAATAACGATAAACAACTGATGGCCAATAAGGTATTTTTACAGTAAGTCTTTAACTGACTGGAAAACATGCTTGCTATCATTTTAGTTTTTTTATACGTTCAACAGGACTGATAACATCCGTTAAACGAATGCCAAATTTATCATTCACCACCACCACTTCACCGTGAGCAATCAATGTACCATTGACTAACACATCCATTGGTTCACCGGCCAGACGATCTAATTCAATCACTGAACCCTGATTCAACTTTAACAGATTTCTAATACTGATCTTGGTGCGTCCAATTTCCATTGAAATATCAACCGGTACATCCAGTATGACATCCAGATTAATTTCATCATCGGATTCAACAGCATCATCACTTAAATTTTCAAATCCAGCGGCCTCAGAATCAGCCTGTTCATTCATAGCTTCAGCCCAGGGATCTTCTTCTGTTTCTGCACTTTCTGTTTCATCATTCATTATTTTATATCCAACTCATCAGTGTTCCCCTTTAAATCAACAGTGTTTTAAAAAGGTGCTTGTAGATGCGTCATTCCAACTTGATTAAGGCATAACTCAAGTTTT
>JAHXIM010000482.1 GCA_025655635.1 gamma proteobacterium symbiont of Lucinoma myriamae
TCCAGCCTAGAGAAAAACAGTTCAATTATGAGAAGTTTGGTGCTGGATATTATGTCGTTGCATGGGCTACTGCGTTTTTTAGGATGAAACAACAAGACCTATTAGAAATTTTTTCATTTAATGCCCCTAAGTTAATAATTTTAATATAAGTTAAAGTATTCAATTCTGTTACGAACTTTATTATATATATCATTATCTATGCCGTAATATAGCAATAAAAACATTAACCGTAAGTTATTGAAAAAGAAAGATTAACAGTAATTTATCAATTTTAAGCCGATCACAGACGGGTGCATTTCCACCCATTTACATCTTTCTATAGGCATAAACTTACCCAAAATTGGTTATAAACAGCGCTTCCCTATTCTCAGACAAGTATCTAGTAATATAGAGATGATTAAACTATTATAAGAAAAAATAACTAACGATTAATTTCATTATGCAAATAAAAAAACCGTACTTAATTAAAACTCCAGTGGTTTTAGTTGTGGTAATACTTATGTTGCTAATGATCTGGTCAGGAGGATATATCAGCTGGAAAATTGGTATTGACCAGCTTCATCAGAATAGTCAACAACAGCTTGATCAATTTATCAGTCATCTTGATGCTCGTTTAGCACGCTTTCAATTTATCCCACAGCTTATTTCTAAAAATACAATATTAGTTGAACTGTTGAAACACCCCGACAGTAATCCTCATATCGATCTCGTCAACCACTTTTTAGAAGATGTTAATAATATCATTGGTGCTTCAGATACCTACATAATGAATTCCCGGGGTTTAACTCTGGCAGCCAGTAATTGGCAAAAAGAACGAACATTTAACAAGTAAAACTTTAATTTTCGACCTTATTTTATTGATGCAATGAAAGGCAAACTTGGACGTTATTTTGCCCTTGGCTCCACATCAGGAAAACGAGGATATTATTTTGCTTATCCCATTATTTATGCGGCAGAAAACCTTGGGGTGATTGTCGTCAAGATGGATTTATCTAATATCGAATTAAACTGGTCGAATCGAAAAGTCCAGTTTGTGGTGAGTGATTTGGAAGGAGTTACCTTCATTACTACACAGCCTGAGTGGTTGTATCATAGTATCAAACCTTTGTCGACAACAACGCTGAAACAAATACATATCAGTCAGCGTTACGACGGTATTGATATAAAAAATTTAAATACCAATACAATCAATGTGATTTCCGATAATAGTTCTATTATCAGAATTAATGATAATAAGAAAAGAAAAAGTAATAACGAATATTTCACCCTACAGAAAAACATGTCTCATGCGTGTTGGAATGTCATGATTCTGGCACCACTAAATGAACTTAGGAAAAACGGCTTAATTGTAACCATTGTCTTATCCCTCATTAGTTTATTAGTAAACGTCAATTAAAACCCACCTTCACAATTAGTTTCAGTCAGGTCAGACTATGATCTTCAATTCGCAATCCGGAGATATAAATGACC
>JAHXIM010000254.1 GCA_025655635.1 gamma proteobacterium symbiont of Lucinoma myriamae
TGCGCTTATTATAACATTTCTGGTTGATCTGGTCACTCAAAAGAAGGATTAATTCCTTATATTTCAAATAGATAACATGTTTTTCAGGGTTAACTAACTATCTACCACTTACAACAGAAAAGAATAAAGCTGTTACGGGCAACAGGAAACCGAAAAGGTTGCTTACCCATCCCCTTAAAATTATTGTAGGATGGGGAGCTTCTGTGTGTAGATGGTGGGTGTGGATATAGGTGATTGAGGAAGTTACTTTTTCATTTTTTCCAATCGTTGTTTAAATGATTTTAGAAGCTTCCCTCTATTTTACGCACTGATAAAATGTTTATTCTTTAAAAAGGTGATAACTTCTTCTGCCAGCACATCTGGTGTTTTTTCTGCAGCTAAAAGAATTAGCTCTGGTACTACTGGTGCTTCATAGGGATCATCAATACCAGTAAATCCTTTTATTTCTCCTGCTCGAGCTTTCTTATAAAGTCCTTTTGGATCACGTTGCTCGCAGACCTCAATGGGTGTGTCTACAAATATTTCAATAAATTCACCTTCCTTTAGTGTATCGCGCACTCTATCACGATCAATACGGTATGGACTGATGAAAGCAGTAAGAGCTATAACACCTGTCTGGGTAAAAATCTCAGCTACAGCCCCTATGCGGCGAATATTTTCTTCCCGGTCAATAGCAGAAAATCCCAGCCCAAAACGTTTTGAAAATTCTATTCCATGACTGTCTGTCAACATACCAGATCCGGCATTAAGTCCATGACGGACATTATCACCATCCAGCACAACAGTTTGGATACCAGATTGGTGAAGTTTATGGTCTAGCGTATTTGCAATGGTACTTTTACCGGAACCACTTAATCCTGTAAACCAAATAACACAACCTTTGTGTTTATTTTTCTTTTCTCGCATCTCTCTTGAGACTCTGTGTTCATGCCAGGTGACATTTGTATCATTATTCATAGTAAATTCTCAGTAAGGTTAATCATTTCACATTTGCTAATATGGGATTAACAGGATAGAAGATGGTGTTCTACAATATAAAAAAGGGGTAAAATCATATTAAGTTCTTTTAAGAAGATAATGTATATTATCCATTTAAAAATAAAATGACGCAAGTCACCAAAAGTAATGTTAATGGCTTTCGATGCCTGGTT
This sequence comes from gamma proteobacterium symbiont of Lucinoma myriamae, assembly GCA_025655635.1. GTDB lineage: Bacteria > Pseudomonadota > Gammaproteobacteria > GRL18 > GRL18 > GRL18. The sequence continues at coordinate 1,152 of JAHXIM010000254.1, forward strand.
TAGCATCTCTATCATGATATTTTGCTTTGCAACTATGATGTTAAGTCGTATTTCACCAGATATTGTCATGTGTGCAGGCTTATCTTTGCTGCTCGTTTTCGAGATATTGACTCCACAAGAAGCTTTGGCAGGTTTTGCCAGTGAAGGGATGTTGACTATTGCTGTATTATATATTGTTGTTGCCCTTAATCAGTATTTTTAGCATCAGTGTTCCCCTTTAAATCAACAGTGTTTTAAAAAGGTGCTTGTAGATGCGTCATTCCAACTTGATTAAGGCATAACTCAAGTTTTT
>JAHXIM010000014.1 GCA_025655635.1 gamma proteobacterium symbiont of Lucinoma myriamae
AAATACTAAAAACGACAACTACCTTGAAAAACGCCGGGAACAGGTGTTCAGATTGGGCCGGAATAGGTGTTCACGTTCGCCGGAATACGCAGGTGCTGGATATTATGTCGTTGCATGGGCTACTGCGTTTTTTAGGTTAATATTTTAAAGTCTAAAAGCAACAACCCAACCCACCTTAGTTCATGCGAAAAAAAATTTTTTCTGATACAATATAAATCATGAAAACGGTTAAAAAAAGCAATAATGATAGGCAGCGTATAAATTATGACCTTAGAGAGAGCAAGAGAATTAATTGCCATTCAGGTGGATATGGGGGGTGGATACAATCGAAACTCAGTGCGGGTTTTATTGTCAGAAGTCAGCAGAGAGCATGGACAGGCAGGAGTCGATCAGCTTATCAGAGAGTTTGCTCTGGATGAAAAGTTTGGTTTGCCGCCAGGGCAGAGTATTCAGCCCTGAACGATTACTTTACCATTCAATACCTTCCTGAGCTTTAACTCCCTGATTAAAAGCATGTTTAACGGGGGTAATTTCACTGACTGTGTCGGCTATATCAATAAGTGCTTTAGGAACAGCACGTCCGGTAATGATCACATTTTGTTGTTCAGGACGATTTTTTAATGCGCTGATCAGCTCATCAATATCAAGATACTTGTATTTAAACATATAAGTGATTTCATCAAGCACAATTAACCGGCAACCGGGGTCGCTGAATAAGGGTAATACCTGTTTCCAGACAACCTCTGCGGCTTGTTTGTCTTTTTCATAATCCTGAGTGTTCCAGGTGAAGCCGGTATTCATAGTAAAAGTAGTGAGATTCTCTGTTTGTGAAAAAAAACGGCTTTCACCGCAGTCCCACTGGCCTTTAATGAATTGGGCAAGTGCACACTGATGACCATGTCCGAGACTCCTGAGTAAAGTACCCAGAGCCGATGTGGTTTTGCCTTTACCATTGCCGGTAATAACAATCAGCACACCACGCTCGATACTGGCTTGCTCTATTTTTTCATCCACTACTTTTTTGTGGCGTTTCATACGTTCATTATGTCGTTGGACTTGTTCAGTACTCATGGCATCTCTGGATCATCTATACTTAAAGGGTTATCTCTATTGGCTTTTCTTGTATTTTGATTAAATATTTGGAACCAATTTTTTAAGTTGTTTGCTATTATTTTTTTTGTTTTGCTATCGGGCTCTTTATGTATAAAGTTAACAACTTTGGGTTCTTCTCAGGTAAATACATCTACTATTTGATAATAACAGGTATCACAGCTACTTTAGACAAACTTTCTTTATTTTTTGAGTTTTTTTGTCTGTTTCAAGGTGTGCTTTATTTGTGTTTTTCAGGATATAGCTAATTAGTCGACCCTGAAAAAAGATAATCATCATGAATTGATAGATTATCGTACAACATTAATTGTAATTTAATTGTT
>JAHXIM010000543.1 GCA_025655635.1 gamma proteobacterium symbiont of Lucinoma myriamae
ATTATGACAGGTAAGTCTTTGGCGAACCTTATGAGTGCTCTCATGAACCGATTAGTTCCGAGGTTGAGTTAAAAGGGGAACACTGATGTTAATTATATAAATTTAGAATTTTAAACTTCTGATTTTTAATGGAGAAAAAAATGTTTAAACGTATAAATCAAAAAACTCTTTTTAGAAAGAGTATAACGATTTTTCTATTAGCGATGACTGCAGTGATGTTCTCATCAGCAGCAATGTCGGTGCAATCACTACGTGGTGATAGTGCCCTTGATAGCAAAGCCAATAAAGCTGGTAAGCATAAGATTGCTACTGTAGAAGGTGGTATTGAACGTAGTTTTAAACTACAGCCGCCGATGATTCCTCATACCATTGATAAATACAAAATTTCTTTAAAAGGAAATGGTTGTATGAAGTGTCATAGTGAAAAAGCCTATAAGAAAGAAAAAGCACCTAAGGTTGGTGATAGTCATTATGTCAACCGTGATGGTGAAACACTAAAGACAATCTCTAGTCGTCGCTATTTCTGTAACCAGTGTCATGCGCCTCAAACTAAGGACAACCCGCTGGTAGAAAATGTTTACGAGGGTATTTAGTAAAGCGCCTGGTAAATAAATCCATATTATTACTATGGGTATATTCTAAAACTCTTTACAATAGAGATGGGGATTAAGAATAATGGGATTATTTTCAAAAGAAGGTACATTTAAAGTACTGTTTTTTGGTTTTGTTTTAGGTGTTATTTTCTGGGGTGGTTTTAATACTGCAATGGAAGCCACCAATCAGGAATCATTTTGTATTTCCTGTCATGAAATGGAAGAAAATGTATATCAGGAATATACAGATACTATCCACTATTCAAAACGTACCGGTGTAAGAGCAACCTGTCCGGATTGTCACGTACCCAAAGAATGGATACATAAGATTATTCGTAAAATCCAGGCATCTAATGAAATCTATCATAAGCTGTTAGGTACAATTGATACACTCGAGAAGTTTGAAGAAAAACGTCTTCAACTGGCTCAAAATGAGTGGAAACGGATGTTAGGTACTGATTCTCGTGAATGTCGTAATTGTCATGATTTTGATTCTATGGACTTTGACAAGCAGGAATCACGCAGCTCAGATCGTCATGAAGAAGCGATTGATAACGGCTGGACATGTATTCAGTGTCATAAGGGAATTGCTCACCAGTTACCTGGAGGTTATGACCCTGCTGATGATACTCCGGGAGGAGAAGAGGAAGATAACTAAAATATTTTTCTATTAGTTGTAATTGTTACTCTTCACTACAAAAAAGCCTGCCTGAACGCAGGCTTTTTTGATCAGGGCTGTCTTTATTTATTTGTGTACGCCCGTCATGGGCATAAACTAATGGGGTGTAAGTCCCCTGTAGGAGGATCACCGCTATGTAAATTGTATCCAACCAT
>JAHXIM010000206.1 GCA_025655635.1 gamma proteobacterium symbiont of Lucinoma myriamae
ATCTTTGCCAATCTGAACACCTGAGCTAGAATATCTGGTGAGTGATGCGTCAGATATTTTGGTGTTCAGATTGAACCGGAACAGGTGTTCAAATTGGGCCGGAATAGGTGTTCACGTTCGCCGGAATACGCATGAATATAATGTCCCGTTTTTAAATCCAGAATTAGCCGCCTGGATGGGTACTGCAGCAGAATTAACCTTACCTGTTATACTGGTCATTGGAATTTTATCACGTCCTGTAGCACTGGCCTTATTTGCCTTTAATGCTATTGCTGCATTTTCTTATCCTGACATCAGTCCTGCAGGCATAGTTGATCACATCATGTGGGGCGTTATGTTGGCAGCAATTTTCTTTCATGGTGCAGGTAAATTATCATTAGACCACCTTGTACTAAGAAAAATACTTGAGAAAAAAACAATAAAATTCCAGCTTAATAATCAAGCAGAACTCGTTTCATAATATCTCATTGTTAACATTTGAATAATTAGGAGGGGAGATTATGAACCAGGCAATAAGAACCTATGGTGATGTGATTAATCTGGATTATTCACATCATCCAGTCAGTGAATGCAAAGCTGTCTGGCATAAAATCCTTCAAACTATGATGCTCGAAGGCTTCCATAATGATAAGAGGATGTTCTTGATCACAACCATTCTGGACAAGGATAGTGTATGTGATAAAGCAAGACATGCTTTAAGTATTATAGATGCTCATCTTGAGCCTTATAATAAACACTCATTTCAATATGTCACTGATTTTTTTACCTTTGATATGAGTAATTATGTTGACTTACGCCTCCCGCCTCCTGATGTTGGCGTCACACTTAAAGAGCAACATCAGGCTAATACACATTAGCATGGTATGGCCTAAGATATTTGTATACTGAGAAGTGAGCTGTTTCAGCCATTATAAATATAAATAAGTTCAATCCAGTACTATAGTTTAGTTTAAAGAGGTCTTTTTATGTGCAGCACACCAAGATGTTCAGCAAAACCAAGGAACACTCATAGGCTATCAGAGAGCATGTCCGGCCATCATTCCTATTTAAAAATGATGCGTAATGCTTCTCAACGTTATGAGCAACGGCAGGAAGAGTTAGCAAAACGGCAGGCTAAACAAGCTCAAAAGAATAAATCTGAAGCCGATGAAAATAATACCCTGAACCTTGAAAACAACTCATTCAATGAAGCTAAAAGTACGCAATTAAAAAAACCTGAAGCTGGATTTTTTATGCACTTAATACAAAAAATATGTAAAACTGCTCAGCGTATATTTCTAAATAACACTTGCTAAGCAGTTACAAAATAGTTAATTCAGGAGAGTTTAACCTAAAAAACGCAGTAGCCCATGCAACGACATAATATCCAGCACCAAACTTCTCATAATTGAACTGTTTTTCTCTAGGCTGGAG
>JAHXIM010000432.1 GCA_025655635.1 gamma proteobacterium symbiont of Lucinoma myriamae
TGCTCCAGCCTAGAGAAAAACAGTTCAATTATGAGAAGTTTGGTGCTGGATATTATGTCGTTGCATGGGCTACTGCGTTTTTTAGGATAAAAGCAGCAATTCATTACTGGACAATGAACATAATTTTTTTGGTATTACTCATGCTGAAATTGGTGCTGTATTTTGTCACCTTTGTGATTTACCGGAAAGCATTGTCAACGTTGTTCTAAATCACCATCGTTCCTTTAATTCTTATGATATTAGTAGCGGAAATAAACAGGATATTGCTATTGTTGCTTATGCTGATTTTATTGCCTGGTTGCAAAGAATTGGTTCGGTGAATAAAACTCATTATCCGATTTTACAGCCTGAAGTCACTGAAATTATTAATAATCTAAATCTTGATATAGAAGCGATACTAGAAGAAGTGGATAAAGAAATTAGAGATATCAGCGTGTTTTATGGTATTCAATTTCCCAGTTTAAATAAATTAAGAGCAAATCTAGTCGAGACTATCTTTAATCCTGGATTTAAGGGAACTGTTGAACAAGCAATTCGTTATAACGAGAATACATCAAATCAATTAGTTTCAAGCCAAAAGCGCCATGCTTGTCTGACCGTTCCACATCATAGTCTTAATCCGGATGAATTCATTCCATGGACATTAGAAGCAATCTATAAAGAATATCATTTTGAGCGAATCATTATTCTGGATATTGACCCGAAACATCGTTCTCTGGTTGCAAAATATTGGTGGCCTGAAATGATTATTTCAGATACTGACAAGCAGTTTGAAATAATGATATCCTCACTTTTCGGGCAGTTATTATCCTGTTTAAGGGAGAAAAAACCGACCTTAATTAATGCTTTATGTGAAGATGACAAACTAATGCTGCAAGAACTGAACGTGAATGAGTTTTTTAGCTTACCTATTTCAACAAATAATCGCTTATCATCACTTTTATATATTGATAACATACTATCCGGCGAAAAACTTGATAATAAACTATTAACTGAATTAGATAATATCAGCACTGAATTAGGAATTGCATTAGTTAATGCCAATCAATTTGAACTTGAAAAAAAGAAAGCTCAAATTGATCCGTTGACTGGCTTGAAAAATAAACGAATGATTCACCAGTTTTTAACCAATAACTTTAATACAGACAATGTGCAACTGGACAAGCTTGCGATTGGTTTTGTTGATATTGATTTTTTTAAAAAATTTAATGATACCTATGGTCACAATGCTGGTGATGATGTTTTAAAAATTGTTGCTGATGTGTTAAAAAGTCTGACCCGGCCAAATGATTTTATAGGCCGTTATGGCGGTGAAGAATTTTTATTTATTGTGTACGCCCGTCATGGGCATAAACTAATGGGGTGTAAGTCCCCTGTAGGAGGATCACCGCTATGTAAATTGTATCCAA
>JAHXIM010000234.1 GCA_025655635.1 gamma proteobacterium symbiont of Lucinoma myriamae
ATTTTTGGTGGTAATATCATGATATTTCACTATAATTTCAATGGGTTATGATTATAGACCATTTTCAACTGATTTTTATAGGTTAAAGCAAGAAAGATAAATATCTGCTGTGAATAAAACAACATTGAGTTATTAAAAAAATTCTATCATAATCAATTTGAAACAATGATTAATACCATATTTAATAAGCTGCTATGCAGAAACATAAAAAACATCATTTATTAAAGGAAATAAAATGAAAATATTAAGATGGAGATTGTTGAATCTTCTTATTATAGCGACGTTAACTGCCGTACTCAGTAGCGTTTCTTTTGCTAAAGAGAAAGTCTATAAATGGAAATTAGCCACGACCTGGGGACCTACACTTTCACCTTTTATTGATGCGCCAAAGAACCTGTCCAAAATGGTTGAAGAAATGTCTAACGGCAGGTTAATTATCAGAGTGGATGCTTCCAATAAGCACAAATCGGCCTTTGGTATTCTGGATATGGTTAAAGGTGGTCAATATGATATGGGACATAGTGCTTCCTATTATTGGAAAGGTAAAGATATTAATACGATGCCGTTGACAACTATGCCTTTTGGTATGACCACACCTGAACAATATGCATGGTTTTATCACGGCGGCGGATTAGAACTGATGCAAAAAGTCTATAAAAAACACAAGGTATTATCTTTCCCCGGAGGCAATACCGGCAACCAGATGGGCGGTTGGTTCAAAAAAGAAATCAACTCTGTTGATGATTTAAAAGGGTTAAAGATGAGAATTCCAGGATTTGCTGGTGAAGTCATGGCAAAACTGGGACTTACCGTAACTAATATTGCCCCTGGTGAACTCTATACATCACTGGAAAGAGGTACTATTGACGCTCTGGAATGGGTGGGTCCCGGCATGGATATTAAAATGGGATTTCACAAAATTGCACCCTATTATTACACCGGCTGGCATGAGCCAAGTACTGAGCTGCAATATTTAGTTAATCAGAAAAAATTTAATAAGCTACCAAAAGATTTACAACAGATCTTACTCACCGCAATAAAAGTCACAGCTTATGATATGTATATTCAAAACTATGATATGAGTGCTGAGTCCTGGTCTAAAATATCCACTGACTATCCTGATATTAAAATCAAAACCTTCCCAAAACCTGTACTTGATGCAATGAAAAAAGCCAATGCTGAATTGTTGGTTGAGAAAACAAAAGATCAACCGTTGTTAAAAGAAATCCTTGATTCACAAGCAGCTTATCAAAAGAAAGTGCGGGAATGGACAAAAATGTCTGATTATTTGTACTTAAAGGATAACCTGTAAGTGACATATACCCAATCAACTTGAAAATGCAGGATCGAACGTCTGAAAATTATCATTAATTCGAGTATCTAATGATTTTCCAATTTCAGGTAAA
>JAHXIM010000394.1 GCA_025655635.1 gamma proteobacterium symbiont of Lucinoma myriamae
ATTTCTGGTCGATCTGGTCACTCAAAAATAGGGATAATTCCTTACATTTCAAATAGATAATATGTTTTTCAGGGCTGACTAACTAGTCAGTGAATAGTTACCTTTATTTTATATATCAGTAGTGAAAATGGTTTCTTTTTTGATGATATAAACTTATCGTGTATTAATCAGATCAGCCCACGATTCATTGCCTGGATGTATCTCATTGGTTTCTCCATCATCATTAATAATTGGGTGATGTTCATTATACCAGCGAAAAATACCACCTTTTAGATTTACCATTGATTTGACACCTTTTTCAGTGGATTGTTCTTCAATGCGTTGAATGAATTCTGAACTACGATAGCCAACGGAACAATAAAAAATAAGCGTTTTATTTTGAAGCTTATTACCGTATTGAGTGATGAAATCCTGAGAGCTCATGTCAGGAGAAATGAGTATACTGCCCTGTATTCGGCTTGCCTGATATTCTTCAGGTCTTCTGACATCAAATAATAATGCATTGTGGTTATCTATTTCAGGTAAAAGTGTTTTTAGTTGCTGATGTGAAATATTATCGACACCAAAACGCAGGCTGATCAGTTGTTCTGTAAACCACAATGAACCCGCATAAATATTATGGGGAAAAAGAAAAAAAATAAGGGGAAAAAATTTAACAATTTTCTTCATAATAAATATGGGGTTGTTTTTTTCAATATTAAATAATTCTTTTTTAGCTAGCTGATCAGCAGGATACCATGAAAAGTTCGTAATTGATTGTTTTACAAAAAATGTTAGATACTGATTTAAAAGAGATTTTTTGGTGAAATTATTCAGCTGGACGGGACGTTGTTATAAATTCCCTCTTTTCTTTTAAAGGCTTTTTCAGTTCTTCACGTTCATCAACTGACAATGATTTACCTTCAAGCTGTGATTCTATTTTATCCTTCCAACGATACAGTATATTACTAGCTATACCCAGTGATTTAACCGCTTCTGGCACTGAATAGCCCTGTTCTCGAACCAGAGCTACCGCATCTTCTTTATATTCTTTAGAATATTGTTTGTATGTTCGTTTCTGTCGGAACTGTAATTCGCTGCCCATTAGAATTGATAAGATTAGCATCCATTGTTCCTTCACCACCATCAGCCAAAGGGTGAAGATGTAAATTAGCACTCGGATTAAGGTATTGGATTTGCTCTGCAGCAATACGACAAAAGTCTAATGTACTAAGACTGCCTTTGAATGAATCAGGAGCTACGAGGATATTTATTAATAAAATGCTAACATTTGTAACTCTGCTTGACTAATATAAACCATTCAATGGCCGCATTTATACCCGTGATCAATGAAAGTGCTTGATTTTTATATAAATAGGGATCAAGATTAGCACATGACGCAACTAACCCTAACAGCCCCTC
>JAHXIM010000392.1 GCA_025655635.1 gamma proteobacterium symbiont of Lucinoma myriamae
GCCAAAACTCGGCAGACATTATGATGATGAAGCACTCGATCAATTTATGCCATGGAATTTAACTGAAAAAATTCAGCCCTTAAATAAAGTTGCATGATCCGTCAACGTGGGAAGTTTTGACGTATACAAACAGGCTATATCAAGACTAACTATTGCGGCAGAAGGTAATAGCAATAGTCTGGATAATAACCTGGAGCAACTGCGTAAAGCCATACGAAAAGGTAAAGATAATCGGACAATTGAACTGATCTTAGAAAGTGTATCAAAAGAAATTGTTAACTTGGACAAAATGTCAAAGGATGCTCCAAGAGGTGATGCTGGTTTTTTGCTGAAAATTATTATGCAAATGAATTTGTCTGGAAAAGTAGGGAAAAAATCTCGTAGATTAGTAAAACTATTGAAGTCAAATAACCCACCGGAGCAAAAAGAATTAGTCAGCGACTTTACTGTATTATTATCAGATATTGTTCAACAAGCTATCCTGGAGAATGAAAATAATTCTGCTAATGTAAAATCATCTAAGGGAGGTTTTTTTAAAAATTTATTTTCAGGTCATAATAATGAAGCTGCTCAAAGTATAGAAGATACAATCAATCAGAAAGATTTGACCAATGAAGACATATTGGAAACGCAGAAGCTTTTAGCTGAGCAGGAGTCATCAACTGGACAGGAGCTATCAACTCATCAAAAGCTCTCACCAGAACCTGCTGCTGATAATCAGACAAAAGAAATTCAAAAAGAGCAAATAACCAGTGTTGTTGCAACTGTGCAAACTGTACTCGAATCCATTATTGATGGTCTCGAGATAAATAATGAAGCCAGGGAACAGCTAATAGACAAAATATTTGAAGTAAAACCAACAAAAGAAATTCATGTGTTATTGGGGGATTTACAAGGCATCCTCAAAGATTCAGGGCTTATTGACTGTTCTGATAATGACGCTATTAATACTATTTTAGATCATAATGATTTATTAATTCGTCTGATAGAATATTTACCGCTAGAAGATGAAGTCAAAGAAAAAGCAGAACAATTAAAAGAAGACTTTTCTCATGGTGTGACCACAGAACAATTACCTCAAGCGTTAAAATCAATTGCTGAATTGATAGGTAAAATGCGCCATAATGTGAAGCGTGAACAAAAAGAATTTGAGAATTTTTTAAAGAAACTGACAGGACGTTTAGAAGAAGTTGATCTTTATCTGCAAAATAATTTAAAAGAAAATACATACTCTGTTGTGGTCTAATAGAACTGGATACTTTAATAAGAGATAATAACTATCAATTATTGAGGTGTCAAAATGGGACAGAAACGAACATA
>JAHXIM010000470.1 GCA_025655635.1 gamma proteobacterium symbiont of Lucinoma myriamae
ATTCATTACGGTTAGTGAACCGCCCATTGCGGACCCGCATGATGGGTGGTGTGGGGGCTGTAGGAGAGAAACCTGTGGCTACCCGATTGGTCCACTTGGTCTTGGTTTGCTTTTGTTTGATAGCTTAACCATTTTTGAAATAGCCATTCTTGCGACCATGTTGGCACCCACTGATGCCGCATTAGGAAAAGCCGTGGTGACCAACTAATCGGTGCCAGAAAATATTCGAGAAAGTCTTAATTTTGAGAGTGGTTTAAATGATGGCATTTGTGTGCCTATCTTATTTGTTTTTCTGGCACTGGCTACCGATTCAGGCGGCGGTGAAGGGGCACATACCCTGGCGCTTAAACTGGTTGCAGAAGAAATTGGAATAGGGGCTGTCGTTGGAATCACCCTCACGGTAGCGGCAGTCTGGTTGATTAAGCTATGTAATAAACATGGTTGGATAACCGAAACATGGAAACAGTTACCTATTGTTGTTTTGGCAGTATCTTGCTTTGCAATTGCACAGGTTATTGGCGGTAGCGGATTTATTGCTGCTTTTGTCGGCGGTTTATTATTCGGTGCTCTGGCAAAAGACCATAAGCACAAATTTTTATTGGCTGCAGAAGGTACAGGCGATACTCTGGCATTACTGACCTGGGTTATTTTTGGTGCGATTGTTGTGGGACATTCAATTGATAAAGTGAGTTGGGAAATTGTGCTTTATGCACTACTCAGCTTAACAGTCATACGCATGTTACCTGTATTTTTTGTGTTGGGTGGATTGAATCTCAGAACGGATGAAAAATTATTTATGGGATGGTTCGGACCACGAGGGCTGGCCAGTATTGTGTTTGCGGTAATTGTACTCAATGAACATCTTCCTAGTGGTGATATTATATCCATGACAGTTGTTACTACAGTGGTTCTTAGCATCTTACTTCACGGTATCAGTGCGAATTTTCTGGTACAACGACTTGTAAAAAATGAACAGCATTCCAAATCACAGTAGTAGACTTTAGCAACAGTAAATAATATTGATTAGGAATTAATTGCTGTAATGAACCTATCCCGTAGAAGCAAAGAGTCTATCAAAACAGCTTTAGCCATTTAGACCTGAGAGATCCCCACGAATTTTTTAGTCAAAATCAATAATTTTTTTGGTAAATTCTGAAATGTTTTTGAATACTTTTTGGAGCTCTTTCTTTTTTATTTTGTAACGCTTATCGTTAATGATCTGAATAACCTGAGTACTGGATAAGAAAACTAAAAAAGAATTGAACTAAATGCCTGTTCATCGATCTGATCATTTAACGACCAAATCAAATGAGCA
>JAHXIM010000009.1 GCA_025655635.1 gamma proteobacterium symbiont of Lucinoma myriamae
GATCAATTTATGCCATGGAATTTAACTGAAAAAATTCAGCCCTTAAATAAAGTGGCATGATCCGTCAACGTGGGAAGTTTTGACGTATACAAATATTTCTTATTAACTTTTTGAATAGCTTCTTTGGTTGCTTTACTGGTTTGTGAATATAAAATCTTTTTAGCTAATCGGCCTTTTCCTATAAGCTTAATTGCTGATCGTTTTACTTTGCCTGATTGTTTAATTGATTTAATCGCACGATTTTTTCTTGCCTGGGCTCTCTTCCATTCAGAAGCTCTTGATTGATTAACTTGTTTTTTATTGGCTTTATATTTGGCGTACAGCTCTACCGTATTAATTTTTGTTTTAATCGGTTGAGCTTGATATTGACGTTTTGCTTTTTTGGGTTGATCTTGATGATCAGGGGATGAGATAAACGAACCTAGACGTTCTTCTAATTTTGGCTTTGATAGTTCCCGAGCAACAGTACTAGCTTTAACTATAACTCCATCAGAAGATTCAATAATTAAACCGTTACCACGTAACTTTATTTCAAGGTCGTTATCTTTTAGGACTTTATGCATATCATTCCATGATTCTGCTAATTTTATATCCTCCAGGCATTCTCTTTTTATCCAGCTCAATAAGCTTTCTATACCTGAATGACGTTCCATGTCATCAGCTCGGTTTTCAGAGCCTCTTTTTTTTGCTTGATGATTTACTTTCTCAAGACCATATTCCTCTTCTAACTTTTCACAAAGTTGACCAAGTATTTTATGATCATAGTAAGGCGTGTGAATAGTAAAGTCTTGAGGGTGTATTTTATTGATTGCAATGTGAATATGCAAATTATCAGTATCACGGTGAACAGCACTCACCCTTTGATGTTCACTAAAGCCAAGCCCGTCACAAATTCTTGATTCTATTTCCTTCAGAATTTTAGGCTCTGGATTTTCACCTGGAGGAAAAGCTAAAACTAAGTGATAAGTTTTATCCCCTTCAGCTCTGGTATTTTGTACTTGAGTCGCTTGAATTTCCAAAGCAGCATCTAGCGGATCGGATTGATGACAATTTGTTACTGAAACCATATCAACACGCTCTGATTTATTTTGAGGATCAGTAATATATTTAATTAAATTGGTAGCACTGCTTTTTCTTATTACCTTCATTGAAACTTGTTTGGCTATCATAAAATCACCATAAAAAATTTTAGCGGCTAAAATTATGTGAGAACAACAGTCTTCATAATTTCACGCAATTGCTTTTGATTATCTTCAATTCTTGAGAGTGCGGCTAAAATTGTTTTATGCATTTGTAAAGGCTCCATACCTA
>JAHXIM010000509.1 GCA_025655635.1 gamma proteobacterium symbiont of Lucinoma myriamae
TCCAGCCTAGAGAAAAACAGTTCAATTATGAGAAGTTTGGTGCTGGATATTATGTCGTTGCATGGGCTACTGCGTTTTTTAGGTTAATAAAGAACACTGGTGTGTTGTTACCCACTAAATCCCAGTTGCCTTCTTCAGTATAAAACTTGACCGCAAAGCCGCGCGGATCGCGTACCGTATCTGCTGAACCCAGCTCGCCGGCGACAGTAGAGAAGCGTACGAACAGATCACATTCATTGCCGACTTTTTCAAATAATTTGGCACGGGTGAATTTTGAAATATCACCTGTAACTTTAAATGTTCCATGTGCGCCGGTACCTTTGGCATGAACAACACGCTCAGGTACTCGCTCACGGTTAAAGTGCGCCAGCTTTTCAAACAAATGAACATCCTGCATAAGAATGGGTCCACGTGCACCGGCTGTGATGGAATTCTGATTGTCAGCCACCGGGCAGCCAGCAGCTGTCGTTATAACCGTTTTTTTATTACTCATTGCTTGTTCCTGATTTTCATGGGTTTGTCATATGTTTTTATAAATCGGGATTTGATACCCGGGATAGATAAATAATAGAAAGAAAATTGTTATATGTGAAATCGTTTATATTTATGTTATCGATAGGCTGCAGCTATTAATTAGAATCTATGAGAGTTAAGTGTTTTTACCTGCTTTTTTGGACAGGAATAAGTATTCTGATTTCTTTTAGAACTGGTCTTATCTGGTAACGCTTATAGTGATGTGTTTACCTGGTGAACTCTGTTTTTAGTATCTTGTCTCAAGTCACTGAGTGAACAATTATAGTAACGTTTAAAAGCTTTATTTAAGGATTGTGTGGAACTAAAACCAACAGTGTCGGCAATTATGTCAAATCGTGTTGCTGTATATTTAGCAAGTTTGTAGGTTTTTATCATTCTCCAGTTAGATACATACTTCATGGGAGCAATACCCAGGGTATTTTGAAAGTGTCTTACCAGTGTTGCCGATGACATACCTGTACGTTCACCCAGTATGGATAATGACCAGTTAAAGCCTGGATCTTTATGGATTAACTTAAGTGCCTGATGCATTTTTTTATCATGTAAAGCAGCAAAAAAACCAATAAGCTCATTATTTTCATCGATATATTTATTGATTAATTGCAGAAAAAGGACTTCAGTAAGACGATTGATTACTGCATTGCCAGTGCCTCTCTTAGAGACCTCTGCATCAATTAACTGAATTGTGTACGCCCGTCATGGGCATAAACTAATGGGGTGTAAGTCCCCTGTAGGAGGATCACCGCTATGTAAATTGTATCCAACCATTTTA
>JAHXIM010000191.1 GCA_025655635.1 gamma proteobacterium symbiont of Lucinoma myriamae
ATTTATATCTCCGGATTGCGAATTGAAGATCATAGTCTGACCTGACTGAAACTAATTGTGAAGGTGGGTTTTAATTGACGTTTACGATTTTCAACTCTATCGTCGCGGCCGTTATGTTGAATTTAATCTGGTTTATGATAGAGGTACCTTGTTTGGTCTGCAGACAGGTGGGCGTACAGAATCAATTTTAATGTCTTTACCACCCTTAGTTAAATGGCGTTATAACTGGCAGCCTGAGTCAGGTTCTGATGAAGCACGATTGTATGAGCGTTATCTAACACCTCAGGACTGGTTAGCTTTTGAGCAATAAAATAATTAAAACTTGAGTAAACAAAATATGAGTAAAGATATTCAACAGCAGCCTAATCTGGTACAAGATTACCGAAACACAATAGGTCTGTTTGCTACTGGTGTTACAGTATTGATTATCGAGTATGAAGGTGATGTGCGTTGTATGACGGCTAATGCTGTCAGCTCCTTATCACTTGATCCGGTTCAGTTATTAGTCTGTCCATCCAAAAAAGCCGCCTTTTCTGAATTTGTTAAAGAAGGCGCTCATTTTAGTGTGAATATTCTGGGTATACATCAGGAAGATGTTTCCAATCATTTTGCCGGTGCTAAAATTGATCTTGAAGATATACCATATGAACAACTTTTTTCTGGTGCCTCCAGTGCCCCAAGACTGAAAGATTGTATTGCTTCATTTTCCTGTAAAATTAGCAAACAGTATGATGGCGGTGATCATTGGATTGTTGTCGGTGAAGTAGAAGATTTATATAAAAATGCTGCCGATATAGAGCCGCTTTTATTCTTTGGCGGTAAGTATCACTATCCGGCCAAAGCAGAAGAAGAGCATATTCAACCTGCTGGTGATCCCTACCAATAACGTTGAATAAATATGAACTCATCACTTGAGCTGTATTACTTTATTTCTTTAGTCATTATTTTATGTGTCGTTATCTTTTTCTGTATACGTCTGATTAAAATGCTGAAAAGAAAACAGCTCTGGGCCAGTTGCAGAAATAGCATTTATTTGCTGCTGGCCTTGTTTTTACTAACTGCGGCTTCTCTTGTCGGAACCAATCTTCTAACGTATCATCGACTGACTCACGAAAGCCCAATCGCATCTCTGCAAATAGAGCAAATAAAACAACAGCAATATCGAATCAATTTTATTTCTCAAGATACTTGCAAAAAAACATCATACTTAGTCAGCCCTGAAAAACATATTATCTATTTGAAATGTAAGGAATTATCCCTATTTTTGAGTGACCAGATCGACCAGAAATGTTAT
>JAHXIM010000140.1 GCA_025655635.1 gamma proteobacterium symbiont of Lucinoma myriamae
GTGAATGATTTTTGGTGGTAATATCATGATATTTCACTATAATTTCAATGGGTTATGATTATAGACCATTTTCAACTGATTTTTATAGGTTGAAGGTACCCGCCAGAAAATTAATCAGAATTTAAACTGGATCATTTAAGCCAAAATCGTTACTCTTTCACCTTATTCAGCTTCCGGCAACGATAATGACAATAAGCCAACTTGATGACTCCTGGAAAAATAAACTTGAGCAGACACTTAAATCTGACAAAATGTCAGCATTAAGAGATTTTCTGCGTGCTGAAAAGGATCAGGGTAAAATAATCCTGCCTCACTCCAGCCTTTGGTTTAATGCCCTCAACACGACATCACCGGATCAGATTAAAGTCGTCATTCTGGGTCAGGACCCCTATCCAACCCCCGGTCATGCACACGGCTTATGTTTTTCTGTATTACCTGATGTCAGACCCATTCCTAAATCCCTGATAAATATCTACAAAGAATTAAAAGATGACTTAGGCATTGACAATCAAAATGGTCACTTGCAATCCTGGGCAGAACAGGGCGTACTATTGCTCAATAGTGTATTAACCGTTGCCAGCGGTCAGGCTAATTCACATCAGGGGCAGGGCTGGGAAGAGTTTACCGATGCCATTATTAATGAATTAAATCAGCAGACACGGCCGATAGCCTTTGTTTTATGGGGTGCTTATGCGCAAAAGAAAGGGGCCATCATCAATACTGAGAAACACTTTGTGCTGCGCTCTCCACATCCCTCTCCTCTGTCTGCCTACCGCGGATTTTTCGGCAGCAAACCTTTTTCTCAAATTAATCAGTTTCTTAAACAGCAAAACCAGCAAGAAATTGACTGGCGCACATAATAATTCAGAAGCATTTGGAGAATGCGCAGAAATATCAATAATGAGACTTTCATCACACAATCCTGACCCTGCTATTGATAAAATTGTGACGTAAGCTTAATCTTACAAACAAAAAGCCAAACCTGATTGCGAAACAGGGACGGAAAGTCATGGGTCTCACGTAGATTGCCAGATTGCACTAGTGGAATTTTTATTCCTCCAGTTTCCTTCCCTCTGAGCTATTTCACTGCAGTTATTGGTCAGCACCAACACCCGACGGCCTGTCCTTCAAGAGAGTCTACTACGGGTAAATTACTATCATTCAGAATATCTAAGCAAAACGATCAATGCAAAGGCTTATCGTATACGTCAAAACTTCCCACGTTGACTGATCATGCCACTTTATTTAAGGGCTGAATTTTTTCAGTTAAATTCCATGGCATAAATTG
>JAHXIM010000315.1 GCA_025655635.1 gamma proteobacterium symbiont of Lucinoma myriamae
ATTCATTACGGTTAGTGAACCGCCCATTGCGGACCCGCATGATGGGTGGTGTGGGGGCTGTAGGAGAGAAACCTGTGGCTACCCGATTATCCAGACAGGTTCTGTTGGCTTCAACCGGGAAAAAAGAATACTTTTTGGTAATGAGTCAAGAATAGGGTGTACTGTTTCCTCATCAAATTGAACCATGCCGCATATCACTTTATGAGTAATTTTTCCCTGCTGAAATAATGGTGTGCCTAGTTCACATGCCTCTCCTGCTTCTTTAACAGGTGTCAGTTTGCGATTAGGCTCGTCAACAATCCAGTGAGAATCACCATTAGGAAGCATCATTATTTCCATATCATTAATACGGCTTGGCTGTTCATCTTCCATTCCCATATAACAATGCCCTGATAACATGATGTGTAAACGTGGTGCCTTTATTTTACCCAGCGATAAACCCCATGGTGCAGCAAGCTCTGAATGCAGGAATACCGTGCCATGAAAACGCAAGGTTTCTAAAATATCGCCAATAACATCAAAACCTGAGCTTGCATTAATAAAATTCTTGCCTTTGATTGGGTAGGACACTGGATTGGTTCTCTTAAATAAACTGGTTATGGCGTATATTATACTTGTATCGTTAGCTAGTTCAATACTGTTGGCGAGGTTGGTTTATAAAAATCTATTTATTTTGCTTTTTGTTATAATGTTGTGCAAGTCATGACAATAAATGTCAAGATATGACAATGAATGTTAGCGTGTTTCAGTTGATGTTAAAGTGTGGCGTAGGATGTCAAAACATGACGAGGTATGCCAAAGAAAATAATGATGTGCTTAGTATTGTTAACTCTTGTTGTGCAATGTGTATATCAAACTGGTAGAAAAATATTTTAGTAACGTTGTTGTTCGGTAATTCTCCTTTTTGCAATAGTAAAAGACTGTATATTGATTCTCTCAGACAGTATTTTGAGTCTCTGGAATAGACCTGTATTTTAGCAGAGCGCTTATAATCAGTAGCAGCACCAGCAAGATAAATACGAGATAAAGTCTAAATTTCAGGACAAACTATGACCAGAAATGAACATAAATCATTAATTGTTACCGGTGTTGTCGGCCTGGCAGCAGCAATTATTGTCGGTGCAGGGGAGTTTCTTCTGCATTTTGATCCGTTAGCACGCTTTGCTGAAGATAATTAGTCAGCCCTGAAAAACATATTATCTATTTGAAATGTAAGGAATTATCCCTATTTTTGAGTGACCAGATCGACCAGAAATGTT
>JAHXIM010000560.1 GCA_025655635.1 gamma proteobacterium symbiont of Lucinoma myriamae
TTCATTACGGTTAGTGAACCGCCCATTGCGGACCCGCATGATGGGTGGTGTGGGGGCTGTAGGAGAGAAACCTGTGGCTACCCGATTGTGGCAGGGCGTTTTGTACTGCCCAAAGTGAGTAAAAAAGCGGATGCCAGCAGCGGCACCAATACTATGGATTATTTTCAGAATATCTATGGTATTGATTATGCTCTGTTTGAATTAGAAGTACCGGTTAACAGCCCATTGATTGGTCATGTGTTAAATGACATTGAACAAAAAGAACATATTCGTATTATTGCCGCAGTAAAAGGGAATACCAAAGATGTCACTATTGGCCCCAATGGTGTGGCCAGAGATTATACTATTGAAGCCAATACTGTTTTAGGAATTCTTGGATCTGAAAAATTTATTAGAAATTTTGCTCAGGATTATTCTCTTGAACTAAAAGATAATCTGGAAAACTTTTCAGAAGCGTTGTCAGCATCACGCTCGGGTGTTGCCGAAGTGGTTATTCCACCCGGATCACAATTAATAGGCAAATCAGCCCGTGATATCTGGTTAAGAAAAACCTATGGTCTGGCTATGGTTGCTCTGCATCGTGAAGGGGAAACCTTAAGTTCAGGTGAAGGTATTCGTGATTTACCTTTTCAGGCAGGTGACACGCTGGTGGTTCATACTCTTTGGGATAATTTGAGTCATATTACTAATGACAAAAATTTTGTTGTAGTCACGACAGAATATCCACATGAAGAAACGCGTCCTCATAAGGTTGGCTGGGCCGGCTTATTTTTTGCTATTGCCTTAACAATGGTATTATTCACTGACTTAAAATTGTCAGTGGCGCTATTGACGGGTGCTATCGGTATGATTTTATCAGGTGTACTTAAAATTGATGAAGCTTATGAGGCGGTATCATGGAAAACTGTTTTTCTACTGGCCAGTCTGATCCCGCTGGGTCTTGCTGTAGAAACATCAGGCACCGCTGGATGGATTGCAGAACAAACACTTAAAGTGGTTGGTGATATGCCAATCTGGGTGATTCAGGCTTCAATTGCGGTATTATCAACATTCTTTACTTTAGCTTTGCCTCTTTTTTTAACATGGCGAAAATGGCGTATTGATAGTCGACAATTCTTTACTTCTTTGATATAGGTTCGACGTTGTGTACGCCCGTCATGGGCATAAACTAATGGGGTGTAAGTCCCCTGTAGGAGGATCACCGCTATGTAAATTGTATCCAACCATTTTAG
>JAHXIM010000064.1 GCA_025655635.1 gamma proteobacterium symbiont of Lucinoma myriamae
AATGGTTGGATACAATTTACATAGCGGTGATCCTCCTACAGGGGACTTACACCCCATTAGTTTATGCCCATGACGGGCGTACACAAAGAAATGATATACTGGCTTTATTGTTTCAGCAATGCTGTCACTATGCAGTAAATCATACTTTATCAACTATGACATTTTAAGATATGCCCAAACTGGTTCTTTTTAACAAACCGTATAATGTATTATGTCAGTTTACTGATTCTGACCAAAGCCATGCGTCAGGCAGAGAAAACTTATCCGATTATTTATCCATTGATAAGGTTTATCCGGCGGGACGTTTAGATCGTGATAGTGAGGGTTTATTATTACTCACCGATTCAGGTCCATTGCAACATCAAATTGCACACCCCAAGCATAACAAAGATAAGTCCTATTGGGTACAGGTAGACGGTGATATCACCGCTCAGGCTATTAAACAATTACGCAAAGGTGTACTGCTCAAAGACGGGCTTACTCGTTCTGCCAAAGCCAGAAAAATATCCGAGCCGGATATCTGGTCAAGAACACCTGCTGTAAGATTTCGTAAAGATATCCCGACTTCCTGGCTGGAGCTCACCATCTCTGAGGGAAAAAATCGTCAGGTGAGACGTATGACCGCTGCCGTTGGCTTCCCAACACTGCGTTTAATTCGTCATCGTATTGGTCAATGGGCTTTAGGCGATCTTCAACCCGGTGAACACCGCCTGCTCAAAGTTTAATCATTTGACAGGGGAGCAACAACTAATGATGAATTTCATACAACATCACATGGGTAAATTTTTTTTATTTTACCTGTTAATATTCACCCGACAGGTAAATGCAGATATTTTTGTCCGGGATGATATTTTTACTCAGCCTGATATCAAACGTTTTTCTATGTGCCATGCGCATGGGTGTAAAACTGTTGAACAATTGTCTCTAACCGACACACAATGGCAGAAAATAGCCCGACATTTTACGCCAGCAGCACAATCAGCAGCACAAGAGCGTGAACAAATTGCTGCTGCCATCGCTGAATTTGAACAAATTATTGGTGTTAAAACCAATACATCTGAAGATAAGGCCGGATTATTTAAATCTATGGGTAGTGCAGGTCAATTAGACTGCATTGACGAATCGACTAATAGCACCACTTCAATGCCATTAACTTAAGGAGAACTGTTTCTTTTTCATCAACTTACAGTTATTATTCTTGCTAATCGGGTAGCCACAGGTTTCTCTCCTA
>JAHXIM010000035.1 GCA_025655635.1 gamma proteobacterium symbiont of Lucinoma myriamae
ATGGTTGGATACAATTTACATAGCGGTGATCCTCCTACAGGGGACTTACACCCCATTAGTTTATGCCCATGACGGGCGTACACAAATAACAGTCACGGCACCCAAAGTTTCAACCGCAGGCAAACGGCGAATAATCGCATGACGACGCGCCATACGTTGTACACCAATAGATAATGTAATTGTCATTATTGCCGGTAAACCTTCAGGAATTGCAGCTACAGCCAGGCCGACAGCGGCAAGAAACATATCTGAAACAGGATAGTCTCTGAACTCGACTCCAAAGATAAATGTTACCGTTGCAAAAATAATAATAACGACAGTTAGCCAGCGGGCAAATTGGGAGACTTGACGCAATAAAGGTGTCATTAGTGTTTCTACACCTGCTAATAAGGTACTGATTTGGCCAATTTCTGTGTCTGCTCCTGTTGCCACCACAACACCTCGACCCTGACCATAGGTAACCAGAGTACCGGAATAGGCCATGCTGCTGCGATCACCCAATGCTGTATCTGCTGCTACAGCGACAGTATGTTTATCAACTGCCAGCGATTCTCCTGTGAGCACTGCCTCCTGAATTTGCAAACTTTTGACATGAAAAAGACGTACATCAGCGGGTATTTTATCGCCCGATTGCAATAGTACAATATCACCAGGAATTAATTCATCAGATGCTATAGTCTGTCGTTGAGCATCACGCAGTACCATGGCTTTAGGAGATAACATCTGACGTATTGCTCTTAGAGCATCTTCGGCCTTGCCTTCCTGTATAAAACCAATAAGCGCATTAATAACAACCACAGCCAGAATGACACCTGCATCGATCCAATGTCCCAGTACAGCCACTATCCCGCCTGAGGCAAGCAGCACATAAATTAATACATTATGAAATTGATAAAAGAAGCGATATATCGGACCATGAGTTCTGGTTTCTGGTAAGCGATTTAGTCCATATTTATCAAGACGAGAGCTGGCTTCAGCAGAGCTAAGACCATTGACACTGGCATCAAGCTCAGTAAAAACATTTTCTTCTTCCATAGAATGCCACAGCTTATCAGAATCGGCCACTGATTCAGGTTTGCGGTTAGCATTGTTGATAAACTCAAAATAATGCGCAAGTTCCTCTTTCATGGGAGGTTCCTTTATCCTATAAAAATCAGTTGAAAATGGTCTATAATCATAACCCATTGAAATTATAGTGAAATATCATGATATTACCACCAAAAATCA
>JAHXIM010000439.1 GCA_025655635.1 gamma proteobacterium symbiont of Lucinoma myriamae
TTCTACCAATGATTATTGGTCACCAGTAGATTACGAAGAGATGCAAAAAGTTGTGTAATTGAGTGTCCTGAAAAGTGTTGACAGATCAGATTGCTGCAAACAAATTATTTCAACCTGCTTTAAAACCTATGGTAATTAATTTAACATCACTAATAAAAAAGATGTAATGAGGCAAGAAAAATGAGACAAAATAAAAAAACATTTTCACACTTATCATTACAAGATGCTAAGTCTATTCAACCCATATTAAAATCCATTGAAAAAGGAATTGCAAATGGAGAAATGACCTTCAGTGATGAGGATGATAAAATCGTACTCAAACCCGAAGGCTTATTAAGATTTAAAGTCTCGGCGTCAGAGTCAGAAACTAAACATCAATTGAATATTAAAATTAGCTGGAATATTGATGATCCGAAATTAGATGATAAATCTATACTCTCTATAGCCACTGGCAGCTCAGCAAAAAAAGCAAGCAAGAAAATATGTTAATAATACAATAAATAGCTTTAGTCACTTAAATTATATCTTACAATGCAGGGGAGACAGAGAGAAATGTCAGGAGGCTTGCATGAGTGATTATTTAAGCAAACCCGTCAAGTCAGGTAAAATTTCTGCTAAATTAAATCAATGGCTGATAGCAAAAATATAAGGCATGAAAAAAATACTACAACGTCTATTTATTCCCGCTAATATGAGCTTTTGGAACCTGTGCGCAGAGTAAATCACCAAGAGCATTAATATCTTCATACCCTTCCAGTCTCACACCACGATTATTTTTAAGTTTAATCTGAATATGTTGAAGAGTCCCTTTATGTCGATATAAATTTAATGCTGCAATATCATTAATATTCAATTTTGAAACTTCATCATTGGTATGAAACTCAAGTTGTTCTGGATGGACTTCAATCCAATGTTGTTTGACCATACGAAGATAACGGCGATAACGATAATAGCCAACTAAATTAGATAAAATAATAAACCCCATTATCGACCAATACAAAACATCATTGTATTTTTCCGGGTACTCATTATTATGATAAACAATAAATATCACCAATAACCCGGCAAAAAACGCACCTATTTTAATATTTTTACTTCGCTTTTGAAGCTCTTCTTTTCCTACTACAAAACGCATTATAACTATTTCCTGAAAAGTTCTATTCATTAATCTATCAGCTGAACCTAAACTAATACAGAATAGTACCCATTTTCTAACTTAAAAAC
>JAHXIM010000141.1 GCA_025655635.1 gamma proteobacterium symbiont of Lucinoma myriamae
AAAATGGTTGGATACAATTTACATAGCGGTGATCCTCCTACAGGGGACTTACACCCCATTAGTTTATGCCCATGACGGGCGTACACAAAGGAAAAAATGGCGATTAATGAAAAGCGCTTCCCTGCTGAAACAAGAACCGAGCAAAATCATAAAGATGATAAATATTAATGCAAATTGAAATGGAATAATTAAATTTAAACAAACTGAAGTCTAGGACATACTATACACTCAAAGAGTTAAACCCTGAGTGTATAGTTGTATCTTAAAATACTAATCCAACAAATAGAATATTGCAGGCAAAAAAGCAAATGGAGAAGGAGCCAAATGCCCGTTACTCACTAAACGAACATGGTAATTAGCACTAGCGTTATAAAACATACTTCCATATACAAAGTTGATATACCATGCATTATTTGGATAAGCAGCACTGAACGATGCAGACCAGTAAGATTCAGATTCTGTATTTGGAAAGAAACCCTCTGATATTGCAGGCAAGGCAAGCCACGACTATAATCTACAATTAAATTAAACTCATCGACTTCGGGTAGGCGCCAGTCATCATAGCCGCATAAATGATTGCTATTAAGCTCATCTACATATCCTGATGAACCATTCACAGAGTATGTAATGTTTCTATTAGCTCCTGTTTTTACTTCCCAGATTAAACCGCTGCGATTATCTCGTACACAAGACCAACTTGATGCATTATCTGGTAAATCATTACCATTAGAATCTATTTTTGTATAATCAAAAAAATCAAAATAATGTGCTTCACGTACTAAACGAACATAATTTTCACTTCCCGAAGTTTCTTTAAATAACTGGGTATCACTAAAGTCAATTGCCCATGCATCGTTACTATTAAAGTAAAAATAGGTATTAGACCAGTAATCTAAGGCTTTAGTATTTGGAAAATAGTCGATATCAATGGCAGGATTAACTGTTGCTTTATCCGTAATGCTGTTCAGTTCTTTAATTGTCGGCAATCGCCAGTCCATATGACCACATAACAAGATATAAGTATTGACATAAGTTACATAGTTGGACGCATCATTTCCATCACTATTCATGGTATAAGTATCATCCATATTACCTGTGTTACCTGTGGTTTTTTCTCCCACCACTGCCCGGTGTTGTGGTCTAATAGAACTGGATACTTTAATAAGAGATAATAACTATCAATTATTGAGGTGTCAAAATGGGACAGAAACGAACATAC
>JAHXIM010000019.1 GCA_025655635.1 gamma proteobacterium symbiont of Lucinoma myriamae
TGATCAGGAACAATAAAATTACAATTAATGTTGTACGATAATCTATCGATTCATGATGATTATCTTTTTTCAGGATCGACTACTTAGTCAGAGTGATGCAGAGGCTTTGGTGAGTTATATTCGGCTTCTGTCCCACTAAAATGAAATACATTGTATAGCCCAAAACCGGAAAGGAAAATGAAAATAGCAATTATTAGCGGCAGTCATCGTCACAATTCTCAAAGTTTGAAAGTGGCTAAACACATTCAAAAAACACTGGAAACAGAAATACAGAATGACACATGGCTGTATAATCTGGAAGGTAATCCTCTGCCGCTGTGGGATGAAGGGGTTTGGAACGGTGAGCAAAAATGGCTGGATATTTTGAATCCTGTTAGAGAACAACTGAGTGGCTGTGATGCTCTGGTGATTATTTCACCAGAATGGCATGGTCAGGTACCAGCAGGTCTAAAGAATTTTTTTCTACTGTTTGGTAAAAATGAAATGGGTCATAAACCAGCCTTAATTGTGTCTGTTTCGTCGGGTGCTGGTGGTAGTTACCCCATCGCTGAATTGCGTATGAGTAGTTACAAAAACAGTCGCATTTGTTATATCCCTGAGCATGTTATTATTCGTGATGTGGAATCCATTTTGAATGATAATTCAGCAGACAATGATAAACGCTCAGATCCCTATATTCGTGAACGTCTTCAATGGTCATTAACTATTCTTAATGAATATGCCGCAGCTTTAAAACAGGTGCGTGAGAGTGGTGTCACTCAAACTGATAAATTTGTCAATGGTATGTGACAGTTTTTGTGATTATTCTTTAAATGATAAAATAAGTGATTAAAAAATTTAGGCTTGATAATAATACTCTTCAAAATCATCTTTGCTTAAAGGTTTTGAATAGAGATAACCCTGAAGCATATCACAGTTGTTGTCAGCGAGCAGTTGATATTGTTCTATCGTCTCTACACCTTCAGCAACAACTTTTAGATCAAAGGTCTTAGCCATGATTAAGATGATTTTGATCATTTTATGATCATACTTATCTTTGGTGAGTTCTGATCTGTCAACACTTTTCAGGACACTCAATTACACAACTTTTTGCATCTCTTCGTAATCTACTGGTGACCAATAATCATTGGTAGAAT
>JAHXIM010000016.1 GCA_025655635.1 gamma proteobacterium symbiont of Lucinoma myriamae
GCTCATTGTTATCTCCAAAATTGCGAATTGAAGATCATAGTCTGACCTGATGGGAACTCATTGTGAAGGTGGGTTTTAATTGACGTTTACAAATAACCAGATAGTTCTCAATTTCCTAGGTGCATTTGCAGGTTTACTGATCACATTCTGGATAGTAAATGCTTTCTTTAAAGATGCCAACTGGATGAAAGAAGCCATGTACGCATGGCGTTTGAAACGCCACCTAATGTATATTTATAATGCGATGAACCGCCTTCAGGAATCCTCTGATCAAGGAGACGTCGAAGCCATCAAAATCCTTCGTTTTTATCAGCTGGGAACAGAGCAGATGTATAGATTGGACAACAACAGTCACGAGTTGATTGAGTTGAGAAGTCAAATGCGAGAACTCGAATCCAAAATGAAAGAGATGGGTATAGAGGCAAATCAAACTGAATTTGACATGGAATCAGTGGATGGCTACCGAAACTAAACTAAGAATTTAGATTGTAATCCAGATTTTATTTACCATGTAAATATCCGCTTAACGCTCTTTTTCATTCAACAATATAATATTAATTATTCCGCTCTAGGGATAAATATTTTAATAACCCCCCTGCCTCATGAGGCAGGGGTACATAGATTGTAGATTAAACTTCCATATGCTCTGATACTTCCAGAGCATCATCCACTTCAACACCAAGATAACGAATGGTGCTTTCTAGTTTTGAATGCCCAAGAAGTAATTGTACAACTCGGATATTTTTCGTCTTTTGATAAATTAAAGATACTTTAGTCCTTCGCATGGAATGGGTTCCATATTCCATGGGATCTAAGCCAATTGACTTAGCCCATTTTTTTACAATAAAAGCATATTGTCTTGTTGATAAATGTTCAGAACTTGCTAAACGGCTTTTGAATACATAATCGTGGTAACCCAGCTGCTTGTCATTGATTAGATCTAATAAAGATTCACGGGACTGTTCTGTGATTTCAAAACGCACTGGCTTATGTGTCTTTTGCTGAACGACAACAGCTCGGGAAAGAATTTTACCATTACCCTAAAAAACGCAGTAGCCCATGCAACGACATAATATCCAGCACCAAACTTCTCATAATTGAACTGTTTTTCTCTAGGCTGGAGC
>JAHXIM010000122.1 GCA_025655635.1 gamma proteobacterium symbiont of Lucinoma myriamae
TTATTATAACATTTCTGGTTGATCTGGTCACTCAAAAGCAGGATTAATTCCTTATATTTCAAATAGATAACATGTTTTTCAGGGTTGACTATCTAGCTGCATAGTGATTTTTTGACTGACATTGGCGGCCTGAACTGAGCCGAGAACATCTGCTCTAACGGTAATAGTCGGCAATAAATCACGTCGCCAGATTAAACCTTCTTCTAATTCATAGGAAAGTGTGACTAATTGGCTTAATGGAATAAAAGTGCCATTATTCGTGGGTATTTGAATATCACTTAAATTGCCCAGACCGATGCGTTCATTTTTTTCTGCTCTGGCTAATACTTCAATCAGACGATTATCTTCACGAAATGTGGTAATGGAATAACCACTTAAAATAGAATTAATCACAATAGCCAACTCTTGTGAACTAATGCCTAATACCCGGGCCTTATCTTGATCGATACTTAACTTAACGACTTTTGATAATTCATTCCAATTATAATTCACATTATCAACGTTAGGATTCTGACGCATAATTACAGCCACTTCAGAAGCAATAGTTCTTATCATGTCCCGCTCGTTGCCGCTCACTCGAAATTGTATGGGATAGCCTATGGGCGGACCATTTTCCAGACGTTTTACCCGACCTAGAATATCGATAAAGGTTTCCTTAAAAGCTTTTAATAATCGTTCTCTTAACAGCTCTCTTGCTTCATTATCTTTTGTCATAATGACAAACTGAGCCAGATTATTATGCTTTAATTCCTGATCCAGCGGTAAATAAAAACGCGGTGAACCACCACCGATATAGCTGACATAATTGCTAATAGTCCCCTGCGGCAGCCAGAGATCAACCATCAGTTCATTGCGATTAGAATTAGGGAAAAATTGACTGTCAATAAAACGAAATGAATATATAGACAGAGAAAAAAGTATCAGAGTAATCACAATAATAGTTTTGCGCCAGTTAACACAGCCTGTGACAACTGAACGAAATAACCGGTAAAAAGGTCTTTGATAAACATCCACTACCTTTGTGTACGCCCGTCATGGGCATAAACTAATGGGGTGTAAGTCCCCTGTAGGAGGATCACCGCTATGTAAATTGTATCCAACCATTT
>JAHXIM010000157.1 GCA_025655635.1 gamma proteobacterium symbiont of Lucinoma myriamae
GTAACATTTCTGGTCTTTATGGTCACTCAAAAACAGGGATAAATCCTTATATTTCAAATAGATAATATATTTTTCAGGGCTGACTACTTACGATGAATCCCGTATTTGTCAAACTTTGATAGTCACCCCAGCAGAGCCGGGGGATTACCTTCTGTTAATTTAAGCGTTTATTCAGACATTTATCTGAAACTGGAGAACTTTCAGTTCCTAAAGAAACCTTTGAAGTCATTGTATTAAACAAGGCCAGAAAAGAAGTCCCCGTTGAATTATCACTATCATCAATTAATATTGATGATCACTGGATAGTTATCGGCATTCTTCGTGACATCAGCAAGCGGCGAAATCTGGAACGAAAACTCAGACAATTGGCAAGCCATGATTCATTAACCGGCCTGATTAATCGCAGAGAAATCATACGGCACTTAAATCAGGAAATGATTCGCTTTCATCGTTACCACTCGCCTATAAGCATTTTGTTTATTGATAATTTTAAAGTAATAAATGATACTCACGGTCATAATATTGGTGATAAAACCCTGATCGATTGTGCCCGAAAAATGAGCTCTTTAATGCGTAGGAATGACACCATCGGACGTTATGGCGGAGAAGAATTTCTTGTCATTTTACCGGAGACTCAAACAAAAAAAGCCTTTGATTTAGCAGAACGTTTAAGAAAATATATCGACAAGCACTCAGAAAACTCTGAAAAACAAATACCGCATTACACCATTAGTATCGGCATTACCGAGTTAACCGATGATCAAATTACCATCAATACATTTCTCAATACTGCTGATAAGGCCATGTATAAAGCAAAACAAACAGGAAGAAATCGAACATGCATTGATAGCTGCCGAGAAAGCTTATGATGGATTATACTAACTACGCTGAAGAACTTCTGCAAGTCATTTAAACAACGGTAAAATATAGGGTGAATCAAAACCATACCAGGGGGCTTGTTTTTACTTTATCCTGGGTTCCTTTGACACATTAGAACAGTCATGATACCACAATAATCATCAGTGTTCCCCTTTTAACTCAACCTCGGAACTAATCGGTTCATGAGAGCACTCATAAGGTTCGCCAAAGACTTACCTGTCAT
>JAHXIM010000033.1 GCA_025655635.1 gamma proteobacterium symbiont of Lucinoma myriamae
ATGACAGGTAAGTCTTTGGCGAACCTTATGAGTGCTCTCATGAACCGATTAGTTCCGAGGTTGAGTTAAAAGGGGAACACTGATGATTCACGTATTAAATCAGAAATTGCCAAAATTCAAATGACCTTTGCCTCGATTGGTGATGCAGTGATCACAACGGATGAAAAAGGTCTCATTGATTATATGAACCAATCTGCTCGTGAACTGACTAATTACCCATTTGAAAAAGAAGAAAAGTTATCAATAAAAACAGTTTTTAAAATTTTTAATGAAGATAATTTTTTATTGGATAACCCGGTTGTACAAGCCATAATTGAAGAGCGTGTTATCAAAGGAAAGCATAATATCTTTTTACAACAACGTGGCGGGAAACAGTTCCCTATTATTTATACTATTGCACCGATTCATGATTCAGAATCCAATATTATTGGTACGATTAATGTGTTTCATGATACCAGTGACACACATAAATTAACAAAAGCACTCTCATGGCAGGCAACTCATGATGCCTTAACAAAGCTGCCTAATCGAATTTTACTGAAAGACAAACTTGAATTATCACTGGAAGAAGTCAAAGTAAATGGAACTTTACTAACGGTATTTTTTATTGATCTGGACGATTTTAAACCTATCAATGATGAATATGGCCATGAGCAGGGCGATAAAGTGCTTAAGATTATTGCTCAACGCCTACTGACCATCATTCGTAATGAAGATATGGTTGCACGTTTAGGTGGTGATGAATTTGTTATCACGCTATTGTCATTTGATAATTTTGAAGAAGTCGTAAAAGCTCTGGAACGTGTGGTGAGCGCTATATCACAACCTATTCCAGTGGGTAGTGCTAACGTTGTATTAAGTGCCAGCATTGGTGTGACAAGTTTTCCCAATGATAATTCTGATGCGGATACCTTATTGCGGCATTCTGATCAAGCAATGTATATTGCCAAGCAAAAGGGGCGTAACCAATATCATTTCTTTGATGTTCAGTCTAATCAGGTTACCACACATAAAGAATCGGGTAGCCACAGGTTTCTCTCCTACAGCCCCCACACCACCCATCATGCGGGTCCGCAATGGGCGGTTCACTAACCGTAATGA
>JAHXIM010000210.1 GCA_025655635.1 gamma proteobacterium symbiont of Lucinoma myriamae
TTCATTACGGTTAGTGAACCGCCCATTGCGGACCCGCATGATGGGTGGTGTGGGGGCTGTAGGAGAGAAACCTGTGGCTACCCGATTGAAAGTAAATAAATAGTCACTTTCTTTTTTAAAGTCACTATAGCTTAAATTAGTTGCTTTAAAAATGCAAGTTATGAATTGTAAAGATTGAATGCTATAATTATGATATGAAAAATAAGACCGAATTCAAGCGTTCAGCCTGTGCTATAGCCAATACTCTGGATATCCTTGGTGATAAATGGACTCTATTGGTTGTTCGTGACCTTTATCTGGGTAAAAAAACCTATAGTGAATTTCAAAATTCGCCTGAAAAAATTCCAACCAATATCCTGGCTGAGCGACTAAAACGTTTGGAGTCTGCTGGTATTATCAGCAAACAGAGTTACCAGCCACGTCCCATCCGTTATGCTTATCAATTAACACAAAAGGGTGAGGCTCTGGAAGCTGTATTAAAAGAGATGGTTATTTGGGGAAATAAATTTATACCAGATACCATTAGTCTGGAAAGAGTAGAAAAACTCGTTGACCGTCAGAAGCGAAAAAAATTACTTAGTGATTAACTTTTCAGTTTGCACGAGTTTAAGCAGCAATGGAAAAATAGTCTGTTCACTATGAAAAATCCAAATAGAAAAATAGTATCTAAGCTTGAGCAACTACCCAATATTGGCAAGGTAATGGCAGCATATCTGTTACTCATTGGTATTGAACATCCACAAGAATTAATTGGTAAAGATCCTCTTAAGCTTTATTATATGCTTTGTGAAAAGACTAAAAGTCACCATGACCCCTGTGTTATTGATGTATTTATGTCAGTTGTTGATTTTATGGAAGGAGGTGAACCTCTTCCCTGGTGGTCATTTACTCCAAAGCGAAAGAAAATTTTACAAAACAGATTTAATTAGTCGACCCTGAAAAAAGATAATCATCATGAATTGATAGATTATCGTACAACATTAATTGTAATTTAATTATTCCTGATCAAATTGTTATCTGTCATTACAATAATATGATATCAGTTTGAATCAAAAACAAGCGATAATACAGCGTAAATAACAGAGACA
>JAHXIM010000126.1 GCA_025655635.1 gamma proteobacterium symbiont of Lucinoma myriamae
TTCTACCAATGATTATTGGTCACCAGTAGATTACGAAGAGATGCAAAAAGTTGTGTAATTGAGTGTCCTGAAAAGTGTTGACAGATCATAATGCAGACACCGATGGACTGGCCGGTATTCAGGAATTAGCCGGCAATACCACAGCACTTTTTTATATGTCAGAAGAAGGTCAGGAAGGACGTAATGCCTTTGTAGAAAAGCGTTCACCGGACTTTAGCCGTTATAAACGCAGACCATAAATAGTTGTGAGCACTTTATCCATCTGGTGGCTGGCTCTTCGCCCGAAAACTTTATCGATTTCAGTCACTCCAGTACTACTCGGCTCAGCATTAGCATGGCAGGAACAAAGTGTTTTTTCACTACTGACTTTTTTTGTTATTCTGCTCTCAGCACTCTGTATTCAAATCGGCACAAATCTTTACAATGATGCGGCTGATTTTGAACGAGGTGCTGATACAGAAAAACGATTAGGTCCAAAGCGAGCTGCACAACAAGGCTGGTTGAATTCACGCCAGATCAAAGTCGGTGCTCTTATCAGTTTTTCTCTGGCCTTTGCGGCCGGTATATATCTGGCATGGCTAGGCGGTCTGGCTATTATTATTCTGGGCTTAGTCTCTATTCTATGTGGTTATGCCTATACCGCAGGACCCAAACCTATTGCCTATTCACCATTAGGTGAAATCTTTGTCTTATTATTTTTTGGCTTTGCTGCTGTAGGCGGCACTTATTATTTACAAACACAGACACTTAATATCTCCGTTATTATTATGGCAAGCAGCATTGGTTGTTTAGCAGCAGCAATTTTACTGGTTAATAATTATCGTGATCTGGATGGTGATCGCAAAGCAAGTAAACTCACACTGGTTCATTATACTGAACGCCCAATGGCACGTATTCTCTATAGCATAATGATTATTTATCCCTATGTACTTTTATTTGTTCTAGTCGCTGATTATTCATGGCTCATATTATTACCACTATTAAGTTTACCAATGGCAATTAAACTGCTGCAGTTTTTTTCTCTCTGGATATTTCTTCACAATTAAATCAGGTGTTAGCACGAACAGCACAATTACAGCTTGTTTAT
>JAHXIM010000325.1 GCA_025655635.1 gamma proteobacterium symbiont of Lucinoma myriamae
AATGATTTTTGGTGGTAATATCATGATATTTCACTATAATTTCAATGGGTTATGATTATAGACCATTTTCAACTGATTTTTATAGGGTGAAATGCCATTGTCCATGCAGGCTCATTTACTCAGAGTTCTGGAAGAACGCTCGGTCAGGGCGGTGGGTTCCAATCGGGAAGTTCCGCTTGATGTAAGAATCATTACGGCAAGCAATAAAGATTTAAAAGCACAGGTGAAAGCAGGAGCATTCCGGGAAGATTTGTTTTATCGGCTCAATGTTCTTGGTATTCGCATGCCCTCATTACGTGAACGAATGGAAGATATTCCTTTACTTGCAAAACACTTTATCTCGACTTTATCGGTACAACTGGGAATTGAATCACCATCTTATGATGAGAGTGACTTCTCAGTGCTTCAAGGATATGACTGGCCGGGAAACGTGCGTGAATTAAGAAATGTGATAGAACGCTGCCTTTTATTAGATACCGTTCCAGGGCAATGTCTGCAGGGTCTGACAACTAACAATCCTGCTGCCAGAGATGCCCGTGTCAGTAAAGAACCGATAAGTAAGAAACTGGAATATATTGAAAAACAGCATATTCTTAAAGTACTTGATGAAGAATCCGGTAATAAATCTGCTGCTGCCAGGGTTTTGGGTATTTCAAGAAAAACACTGGAACGTAAGGTTCACTTATGGGAACAAACTTAATCCTCTCCCCATACCAGCTGGCCTGCCTCGCTTAAGTCATAGCCGGGTAATTTTTCGGTAAGATTATGGCAGGAGCGGGACTTAAGTCTATTGATGAGATCCTGAAACAGCCTGCGGAACCAGATACTTCGGGGCAGGGCCAAATCAAAAGACTCCCAGCCATAAGGAATAAATTCAAGACCATATTCTACGGCTGCAGAGCGTGCTCCGGCGGAGACATCGGCTTGATCCATGGCTATCTCTGCAGCGGCCTCGCGTTCAGAAAATGCCTGTGAAATGGAATTAAGAAAATCATAATTTTTGTGTACGCCCGTCATGGGCATAAACTAATGGGGTGTAAGTCCCCTGTAGGAGGATCACCGCTATGTAAATTGTATCCAACCAT
>JAHXIM010000046.1 GCA_025655635.1 gamma proteobacterium symbiont of Lucinoma myriamae
TGGTTGGATACAATTTACATAGCGGTGATCCTCCTACAGGGGACTTACACCCCATTAGTTTATGCCCATGACGGGCGTACACAATTAATAAATTTCCGGAACAAAAGTTTGATCAGTAATTGGCGGTCTGACATAGCCTGTGGCAGAAGGACGCTCCGGTAATTTAATTTTTTCTGGTGAAATATCTTTATAAGGAATCTGATTAAGAAAGTGCGTAATGCAATTAAGTCGGGCATGCTTTTTAACATCAGAATTAACCGCAAACCAGGGTGCCTGTTTAATATCGGTATGAGCAAACATATTATCTTTTGCTTTGGAATATTGAACCCAGCGAGTACGCGACTCTAAATCCATAGGGCTGAGTTTCCAGCGTTTTAATGGTTCAAGCAGACGGCTTTTAAAACGTTTATCCTGTTCTTCGTCAGATACTGAAAACCAGTATTTAATGAGTATAATGCCAGAGCGCACCAGCATACGTTCAAATTCTGGACAGGAACGTAAAAATTCACTGTATTCGTCTTCGGTACAAAAACCCATGACACGTTCAACACCAGCACGGTTGTACCAGCTACGGTCAAAAAATACAATTTCACCGGCAGCAGGAAGATGAGAAACATAGCGTTGAAAATACCATTGTGTGGTTTCTCTTTCGGTGGGTGACGGCAGTGCTGCAACCCGGCAGATACGGGGGTTTAAATGCTGGGTCATTCGTTTAATAACGCCACCTTTACCTGCGGCATCACGGCCTTCAAAAACGACTACAATTTTTATACCTTCAGTTTTTACCCATTCCTGCATTTTTACCAGCTCATTTTGTAAGCGAAGTAACTCTTTTTCATAGAGTGCATTATCAATTTTTTTGGCGCGTTTTTTCTTGTGACCCATAGCTATATTCCCATTGTTAATTTATAAATGACAGCAAAATTATAAATAAAGTCTTTTACCTTAACCAAGATGTATTAGAAAATAAAGTATTTTCTAATTTATTGAGGTACTTAGTCGACCCTGAAAAAAGACAATCTCAATGACACAATAGATTATCGTACAATATTGATTCTATTTTTATTGTTCATGATCATAT
>JAHXIM010000313.1 GCA_025655635.1 gamma proteobacterium symbiont of Lucinoma myriamae
ATATATTTGTCGATTTTCTTCATTTTCAAAATAAATGGTCAGATCATTATAATGATTTCCCTCAACAACATAGGGTTTTCCTTCCAGATTATCGACTTCATTTAATGCAATGGGATCGGTGGTACTTATGCGATGCTGCATCATGATAATTTCTCCTATGAAAAATTTTAAATAAGCTCTATAATAAATCTAGAATACCTTAGTGTAATAGTCAAGTATTAAGCTAAAATAAATTACGAATAAATTATTAAATTAAATAATAAAGGATATTGATAAGTTATGAACAGTGTAAACCCACATTTTATAAAGGTTATTTTGTCCAGTATTTTTCTTTCACTGCTATTATTAAACTCTGCATGGTCATCGGAACAAGCCTCAAAGAGTATTACAATATCAGTGAGTCTTGATCCGGCGTTACAAAATAGTCTGAATCCAGAACACACATTATTTGTTTATGCTCGTGCGACAAAAGGCCCGCGCATGCCGCTGGCGATTGTGCGCCATAAGGCCGGTGAATTACCTTTGCAAGTCAAACTTGACAGCACTATGGGAATGATGCCGCAAATGAGCCTGGATAAATTTAAAGATGTTGTTCTGCTGGCACGTGTTTCGGCAAGTGGTAATGCTATGCCTCAGGCTGGTGATATGATAGGAGAAACACAGCCTGTTGAGTGGCAAACGGTTAAACAGCCCATTAATATTGTAATCAATAAACAACGTTAAACCAGTTCATTCTTCATTCATTATCTATAGGCAGCAGTCTGATTTCTGGAAAGCTTCCTATGGTGATAGAGCACTAATTAAATCTTGCTGTGATGTGATGGGAATACTGCATTGAAAGCCTGAACAAATATAGGCAATGGTGCTGTTACCCGGCCTTCGTTCTGCCAGTCCCTCAGGCAAATCAGTCTGCTCATCATTAATTGCCAGACAAAAATGGTTTGGTGCATACAGTTTTTGACATTGGGTTTGCCATTGTGTACGCCCGTCATGGGCATAAACTAATGGGGTGTAAGTCCCCTGTAGGAGGATCACCGCTATGTAAATTGTATCCAACCATTTTA
>JAHXIM010000559.1 GCA_025655635.1 gamma proteobacterium symbiont of Lucinoma myriamae
GGTTCGTCTGGTTGGGGTCTATGCAACATGGATGTTGCATTGAAGCCTACAAGGATGTATTCACGGCGTCCCCAGTCAGACGAACCTATCTACCCAGTATTCGTTTTACATCAACCCTTAAACAAATACATTATGCTCAGCTTATATTCCTTATATAAAGATGAGAGTAGATTTATTTTATGTATTCTAGGATAATGCGCCCAGAGTTAACCGAGGCAGTCGCTGTTTGAATACATTTATGTGTTCAGAGGGAGGAAAGTCCGGGCTCCACAGGGCAAGGTGCCAGGTAACGCCTGGGGGGAGAGATCCCACGGCCAGTGCAACAGAAAGCAAACCGCCTTATCACCTCGTGTGATTCGGTAAGGGTGAAAGGGTGCGGTAAGAGCGCACCGCGTTAATGGTAACATTGACGGCATGGTAAACCCCACCTGGAGCAAGACCAAATAGGGGAACAGTGTTTGAAGCACAGATGTGGCCCACATCGTTCCCGGGTAGGTTGCTTGAGGCAGATGGCGACGTCTGTCCTAGATGAATGACTGCCCACGACAGAACCCGGCTTAATGGTTAACTCTACTTTTTATATCAGCTGGTGCCGCTCACTTCTCTCAAGACAATAATATTAAATTATATTTTTGTACAAAAAACAAACTACACTATCTTGTGATTTTCCAGTCTTTTTTAGACTAAATCTTGTGTTTTTGCTTGTTTTGGATTTGTTAAATAACCTGAACTCTGGATAACAAAGTAACTAACGTATTGATATAAATTGATTTATTCCAGAAGACTCTGTAAATCATCCGTGTAAGCTTGGCTTTGGCATCCATGCCAAAGACACTTCTTCCATAAACCAAGCAATATCAATACTTAGTGCGTACTTTTACTCTATTTCTTGAACAGAGTTCAGGTTAAATATAAATAATTAGTCAGCCCTGAAAAACATATTATCTATTTGAAATGTAAGGAATTATCCCTATTTTTGAGTGACCAGATCGACCAGAAATG